>JBHICL010000006.1:0-22160 GCA_046759605.1 Alphaproteobacteria bacterium
CCCATTCGACCCATAAAGATGGCGAGGCGACCGGGTCGGCCGCCTCGCCTTACCGCACGGAGTTCAGGGTACATCCCTAGCTCCACCAGGTACTTTCCCTCAAATGGGTTGCGGAGAGGTTAATTCACGAGCCTCGTGCGCCGGGGGGGGTTATTCGGGCTTCGCGGAGGTTTCGTAGCGGCGGCGGTCGGTTTCCTTGTCCATGCCGATCAGGCTGACCTCGTAGCCCCAAAGCCGGGTCAGGTACTTGAGGACGTGGTCGCGGCTGCGCTCGGCCAGTGGAATACCGTCGCGCATGTTGTGCCGCAAGCGTAGCTGGCGGTCGCCGAGCAGGTCCACGTCGACCACCTGGATGTCCGGCTCGATCATGGCCAGGTCGTAGGAGCGCGCCATGATGTCGCGGATCGCCAGGTAGCCGCGTTCGTCGTGGATCTGGGAGACCGTGTAATACGCGTCCTCGGCATCGTCGGCGAGCGCGAACAACCGCATCTTCCTGATGAGATATGGGCTCAGGTACTGCTTGATGAACGATTCATCGCGGTAGTTCGCCCAGGCGTCCTTGAGCACCGTCCGCCAGTCGTCCTCGCCGGCGAAATCGGGGAACCAGTCCCGGTCCTCGTCCGTGGGCTCGGTGCAGATGCGCTTGATGTCCTCCATCATCGCGAAGCCCAGGGCGTAGGGATTGATGCCGGTGTAGCGTTTTTCGTCGAAGTCGGGCTGGGTGACCACGTTGGAATGGGAGTGGATGATCTCCAGCATCGCGCCTTCGCTCAGACGGCCGCGGTCGTAGAGCGTGTTCATGATGTAGTGGTGGACGAAGGTGGCGCAGCCCTCGTTCATCACCTTGGTCTGTTTCTGGGCATAGAAGTACTGCGCGATGTTGCGCACGATGCGCAGAAGCTCGCGCTGCCACGGCTCGAGAATCGGGCTGTTCTTCTCGAGGAAGTAGAGAAGGTTTTCCTCGGGAAGCTTGAGCTTCTTCTTTCGCTCCTCGAGCTCCGCCTCCACCTCCTCGGACTCATCGGCGCCCGTCTTGTGCGGCACCGTGCGCCACAGGTCGTTGAAGGTGCGGTCCTCGTACTCCTGGCGCTCGCGCTCGCGTTCCATCTGCTGGCGCAGGTTGGGTTTCGGCGGCCGGCGATACCGGAACACGCCGTGGTCCATGAGCGCATGGGCGGCGTCGAGGATCTGCTCGACCTCCTCGGTCCCGTAACGCTCCTCGCACTTGCCGATATAGCTCTTCGCGAAATTCAGGTAGTCCAGAATCCCCTCGGCGTCCGACCACTGCAGGAACAAATAGTTGTTCTTGAAGAAGTGGTTGTGGCCGAAGGCCGCGTGCGCCATCACCAGGGCCTGCAAGGCCATGGTGTTCTCTTCCATGTTGTAGCTGATGCAGGGGTTCGAGTTGATGACGATCTCGTAGGCGAGTCCGGTGTAGCCTTTCCGGTAAAGCTGCTGCTCGCGCACGAATCGCTTGCCGAACGACCAGTGGCGGTACATGAGCGGCATGCCAATGGACGAATACGCGTCCAGCATCTGCTCCGACGAGATGATCTCGATCTGGTTGGGGTAGATGTCCAGGCCCAGATCGTTGAGCGCGACGTCCTCGATCGCCTGATAAACCTGATCCAGGGCGTCGAAGCTCCAGTCGGAGTCCTCGGCGATCGTTGACGGTGACCCCGCGCCCGCCGCTCGAGGCGCCCGTTTCTTCCTGGCCGCCATCTAGTCGTTCCCCTGCCGCGCGAACAGCTCGCGGAAGACCGGGTAGATGTCCCCGGGCTTGGCGATTCGCTTCATGGCGAAGTTCGGCCAGTTTTCGGCGACGGCGCGGTACGACCGCCATAGCGCCGCACCCTCGGAGGTGTCGCGGAAGATCTCCATCTCGCGCTCGTCCAGGATCTCGATGTAGGCGTAGTACTGGCAGAGCGGCATGAGCTCGTCGTTGAGCAGGGTGAAGCAGTTCTTGGAGTCGCCGCCATAGTTGTCGCCATCGGAGGCCTGTGCGGCGTAGATGTTCCACTCATCGCTCGGGTAGCGGGCGCCGAGGATCTTTTTCATCTCGGCGAGCGCGGTGCTGACCACCGTGCCGCCGGTCTCGCGGCTGTAGAAGAATGCCTGCTCGTCGACTTCCTGCGCCTCGTGGGTATGGCGGATGAAGACGATGTCTATGTGCTTGTAGCGGCGCTTCAGGAACAGATGCAGCAGGATGAAGAACCGCTTGGCCAGGTCTTTCTCGCGCTCGCCCATCGAGCCGGACACATCCATCAGACAGAACATGACCGCATTGGTACTCGGCTCGGGCCTCAGCTCGTAGTTGTTGTAGCGAATGTCCATCGGGTCGAGGTATGGGACGGCGCGGCGTTTTTTGAGGATCGTTTCCAGCTCGAACCGAAGGGTTGCAAGGGTGTCCAGATCTCCCGCGGTCTTGTCGCCGTTTTCCTCGATCTCGCGTATGCGCTCTTCGATTGCCTCGACCTCATCCAACGCCGGCCGCTTGAGGGCCAAGCGGCGGCCGTAGCTGGTGCGCATGGTGCGTAGCACGTTGATGTTCGCCGGCGTGCCCGAGGTCGTGAATCCGGCCCGTCGCGGCCGGTAGGTGTAGACCTCCTTGAGGCTGGTCTTGATCAGGTCCGGCAGCTCCAGGTCCTCGAAGAACAGGTCGAGAAACTCGTCGCGCGACAGCGCGAACTCGAACTGATCCTCGCCTTCGCCCTTGTCCGATCCCTGGCGGCCGCCCCGGCCTTCACCGCCCTTGGGCGGTTTGGCGATGCGGTCGCCGACGCCGAATTCCTTGTTGCCCGACAGCACCCTCTCGCGGTGGCCGCCTGTGACGGCATGCTGGAACCGTGGCTCGAGGATGGTTTTCGTGGGGATCTTGACGTTGCCGCCGCTGTCGATGTCGGTGACGTTGCGGTCCTTGATGGATTTGTTGACGACTTCCTTGATCTGCGCGCGGGCGCGCCGCATGAACCGCTGCCGATTGCCCAGGCTCTTGTCCTTGGGGTTGAGACGCCTGTCTATGAAGCGAGCCATGTCGGCCGCATGAGCTGACTATCCGGCTTTGTTCACCCGCATGTACCACTCGACCAGGCGCCGGATCTGCCGTTCCGTATAGCCGCGCTCGATCATGCGAGACAGGAACTCGGCGTGCTGCTTGTCGGTCTTGCTGTCCTTCTTCGTGCCGAAGCTTATGACCGGCAGCAGGTCCTCGACCTGGCTGAACATGCGTTTCTCGATGACTTCGCGGAGCTTCTCGTAGCTCGTCCAGGACGGGTTCTGGCCGCTATTCCTGGCGCGGGTCCTCAGCGCGAACTTGACGACCTCGTTCCTGAAATCCTTTGGATTCGCGATCCCGGCGGGCTTCTCGATCTTCGAGAGCTCGGCGTCGAGGACCTCGCGGTTGTAGATCTGGCCGGTGTCCGGGTCCTTGTAGTCCTGCTCCTCGATCCAGGCGTCGGCATAGGCGATGTAGCGGTCGAACAGGTTCTGGCCGTATTCGGTGTAGGACTCCAGGTACGCTTTCTGGATTTCGTGCCCGATGAATTCCGCATAGCGCGGAGCCAGCTCGGATTTCACGAACTCCAGGTATCTGTTCTCCACCGCCTCCGGGAACTGTTCGCGCTTGATCGACTGCTCCAACACATACATGAGGTGGACCGGGTCGGCGGCGACCTCGTTGGTGTCGTGGTTGAAGGTTTCCGACAGCACCTTGAAGGCGAAGCGGGTGCTGGCGCCGGTCATGCCCTCGTCCACCCCGGCCGTCTCACGGTACTCCTGGACCGACTTGGCCTTGGGGTCGGTGTCCTTGAGGTTCTCGCCGTCGTATACCCGCATCTTGGAGAACACGGTCGAGTTCTCATGCTCGAGAAGTCGCGAAAGCACGGAGAAACGGCTCAGCAGCTCGAGGGTCTCGGGCGCGCACGGCGCCTCGCCAAGCTCGCTCTCATGGAGCAGCTTCTTGTAGATCTGGGATTCCTCGGTGGCGCGCAGGCAGTACGGCACCTTGATCACGCTGATGCGGTCGAGGAACGCCTCGTTGTTGCGGTTGTTCTTGAAATGCTGCCACTCGGCTTCGTTCGAGTGCGCGAGGATGATCCCGTGATACGGAAACGCGCCGAAGCTCTCCGTCCCGTGGTAGCTGCCTTCCTGGGTCGCCGTCAGCAGGGGATGCAGGACCTTGATCGGCGCCTTGAACATCTCGACGAATTCCAGAAGACCCTGGCTCGTCCGGTTGAGGCCGCCGGAGAAGCTGTAGGCGTCGGGATCCTTCTGGCTGTAGTGCTCCAGCTTGCGGATGTCGACCTTGCCCACGAGGGCGGAGATGTCCTGGTTGTTCTCGTCGCCGGGCTCGGTTTTGGCGATGCATATCTGCCGCAGCTTCGACGGCATGAGGTGGGCGACGCTGAATTTGGATATATCGCCTCCGAACTCGTCCAGCCGCTTAACCGCCCACGGTGAGATCAGGCCGGTAAGCCGGCGACGGGCGATGCCGTACTTGTCCTCGAGCAGGTCGGCCATCCGATCCGGGTCGAACAATCCGAGGGGTGACTCGAAAATCGGGCTGATCTGATCGCCGGCCTTGAGGACGTAAACCGGATACTTCTCCATCAGTTGCTTCAGGCGCTCGGCAAGTGAGGATTTGCCGCCGCCGACCGGACCGAGCAGGTAGATGATCTGTTTTCTTTCCTCGAGCCCCTGCGCCGCATACTGGAAATAGCCGACGATGCGCTCGATCGTATCTTCCATGCCATAGAAATCATGGAAGGCTTCATAACGCTTGATAGTCCGGTTTAAGAATATACGCCCAAATCTTTGATCTTCACTGGTATCAATGAATTTCGGCTCGCCAATGGCCACAATCAGCCGTTCCGCCGCGGTCGCGTAGAACATCGGATCGTCGCGACACCCCAGCAAGTAATCTCGCAGGCTCATCTCTTCCTGCTTTTCGCGGCTGTAGATTTCCGAGAAGAGATCGAACACGTCCATAGCGAGTTTCCCCTCGACAGCGAAGTGACCGCTTTCTTTCCTAAATAAAGACGACTTGTGTCATGTTAAGACCTGATCTCGTATCTTTGATCCAAAGGTTATCCGGCTGTCAGATTCGCGTGCCCTTAGTATGTATCTATTCTCCGAGTCGCGTTACGGCGCAAAGTGAATACTCGACTCGATTCGACCCGAATCGAGGAATGCTATGCAGTTATGCTGAACAAAGGGTAAATACAAGGACAATAAAAGATAAGATCGGCCGTGCCGAGCTAGTGTTACAAATATTACCCCATTTCGAACATATCTTTCACACACTCGCCGGGTCCGACCTCGTTCATCTTTCGGATCGCGGCTCGCCGCCGGGCGACCACCAGCCCTTGCTAACGTTTTCGGAATAATATTGACGTATACGTAAACCCGTGCCATGGTCCCGCGCGCACAAGGTTCGATCGTGGAAAAGCTCTACACAATCACAGAGCTGGCGAGGGAACTGGGCATCACGCCCCGGGCCATCAGGTTCTATGAGGACAAGGGCCTCATTCTCCCGGCGCGGGCCGGAACGACGCGCGTATACGCGGCCCGGGACCGCGCCCGGCTGATCCTGATCCTGCGCAGCAAGCGGCTGGGCTTCAGCCTGCGAGAAATAAAGGAGTGGCTCGACCTGTACGACGCCGACCCCGACCAGATCGAGCAGACGCGGCTCTTGGTCGGAAAAGCGCGCCGGCGCATCGCCGAGCTGGAACGGCAGCGGGCCGACCTGGAAACCACCCTCACCGAGCTGCGCGACATCGAAGCCGCCGCGATCGCCCACCTGAGAGCCAAGGGCAGCTCCCCTGACGCCCCGTCCGGCGGAGCCGATCTCGCATCTACCGGAGCCGAGACGCATGACTGATACCGTCGTGATCGCGGGCTTTGCCCGATCGCCATTCCACTTCGCCAGCAAGGGCGAGCTCGCCCGGGTCCGGCCCGACGAGCTGGCGGCCCAGGTCGTGAAAGGACTGCTGGACAAGACCGGGGTCGATCCCGCCGATATCGAGGACGTGATCGTGGGATGCGCCTTCCCCGAGGCGGAGCAGGGGCTCAATGTCGCGCGTCTGATCGGCTTTCTCGCCGAGCTTCCCGCGACAGTGCCGGGCGCCACGATCAACCGCTTCTGTGGCTCGTCCATGCAGGCGATCCATACGGCCGCCGGAGCGATAAAAATGGACGCGGGCGAGGTCTTCGTCTGCGCGGGGGTCGAGTCCATGAGCCGGGTGCCCATCGCGGGCTTCAACCCGATGCCTCATCCGGAGCTCAATGGCCGCCTTCCCGAGGCTTATATTTCCATGGGCGAAACGGCCGAGAACGTGGCCGACAAGTATGGGATCCCGCGGCCGCGTCAGGAGGAGCTGGCGGTCGGGAGCCACCGCAAGGCAGCCGCGGCGCGTGAGGGCGGCCATTTCGACGACGAGCTGGTGCCCATCCTGGACGGAAACCACAGCGTCACCGAGGACGGCTGCATCCGCCCCGACACCAGCGCCGGGGTGCTGGCCGATCTCAAGCCCGCCTTTCGCGCCGACGGTAGCGTCACGGCCGGCACGTCCTCGCCCCTCACCGACGGCGCCGCCGCCGTCCTCGTGACGACCGAGCGATACGCCAGGGCCAACGGGCTCGAGCCGCTCGCCCGGCTTCGTTCCGTCGCCGTGGCCGGCTGCGCGCCGGAAATCATGGGCATCGGTCCGGTCGCGGCAACGCGCAAGGCGCTGGACCGGGCCGGGCTCGCCGTTGGCGATCTCGACCTGGTGGAGCTGAACGAGGCCTTTGCCTCACAGGCCCTGGCCTGTGTCGACGAGCTGGGCCTCGATATGGCCAAGCTCAACATCGATGGCGGCGCCATCGCTCTCGGTCATCCCCTGGGCGCCACCGGCGCGCGCATCACCGGCAAAGCCGCCCAGCTTCTGAAGCGGAACGGCAAGGAGCTGGCGCTGGCCACCCAGTGCATCGGCGGTGGCCAGGGCATCGCCACGGTCCTGGAGGCGGTGGCATGAGCATTTCCCGCGTCGCCGTGCTCGGCGCCGGTGTCATGGGCGGCGGCATCGCCGCCCATGTGGCCAACGCGGGCGTGCCAGTGCTGCTGCTCGACGTGGTCCCGGCAGGCGCCGCCAGCCGGAACGCGGTCGCCGAGGGTGCTCTGAAACGGCTTCTCGCCGCCGATCCGGCGCCGTTCATGACCAGGCGAGCGGCCGGCCTCGTTACGCCGGGGAACGTCGAGGACGACCTCGAGAAGCTCGTCGAGTGCGATTGGATCCTGGAAGCCGTCATAGAGCGGCTCGACGTCAAGCAGGATCTTTACCGCCGCGTTCAGGCGGTCCGACGGCCGGGCTCGATCGTCTCGTCCAACACCTCGACCCTGCCGCTCACCAAGTTGATCGACGGCCTCCCGATAGACTTCGGGCGCGATTTCCTCATCACCCATTTCTTCAATCCGCCACGCTACATGCGCCTCCTCGAGGTGGTCGCGGGTCCGGCCACGCGCCGGGACGCGGTGGATGAGCTGGGCCAATTCGCCGACGTCGTGCTGGGCAAGGGGGTCGTTACGTGTCACGACACCCCGGGCTTCATCGCCAACCGTATCGGCACGTTCTGGATTCAGTGCGCTTTCAGCGAGGCCCTGGACCTCGGGCTCACCGTCGAGCAGGCGGACGCGGTCATGAGCCGCCCACTGGGCATTCCCAAGACCGGCGTCTTCGGCCTCATGGACCTCGTCGGCATCGATCTGATGCCGCACGTGCACCGCAACCTCGTGGAGAGCCTGCCGCCCATGGACGCCTATCGGAGCCTCCGCCATGACGCGGCCCTTGTCGAACGCATGATCGCCGACGGCTACACCGGCCGCAAGGGCAAGGGCGGCTTCTATCGTCTGAACACCGATGGCGGCGGTCGCGTCAAGGAAGCCCGTGACCTCGCGACCGGCGCCTACAAGCCGGCGACGAAGCCGGTGCTGGAGAGCCTGGAGGCGGCGGAGACGCGGGGGCTCGAAGCGTTGCTGTCGCACCCCGACAAGGGCGGCCGTTACGCCCGTAGGGTGATGACCAGGACGCTCGCCTACGCGGCCTCGCTCGTTCCGGAGATCGCCGACGACGTTCACGCGGTCGATCGCGCCATGCACCTCGGCTACAACTGGACCCACGGGCCCTTCGAGCTGATCGACCGGCTGGGGCCTGCCGTTCTCGCAAGCATGCTGGCGGAGGACGGCCTCGAGGTGCCGCCGCTTGTGGCCAGAGCGGCGGAGGCCGCTGGGTTCTACCGCGTCGAGGAGGGTCGGCGCGGCTTTCTGTCCCTGACGGACGGCTACACCCCGGTCAAGCGGCCCGACGGCGTGCTGCTGCTCGAGGACGTGAAGCTCCGTTCGGAACCCGTGACCGCGAACGCCTCCGCGAGCCTCTGGGACGTGGGCGACGGCGCCCTCTGCCTCGAGTTCCACACTAAGATGAACACGGTCGACCAGGACGTCCTGGCGATGATCCAGAAGGCCGTCCGGCGCGTGGAGAAGGGGCACAAGGCGCTGATCATCTACAACGAGGGCGAGCATTTCTGCGCCGGCGCAAACCTCGGCCTCGCCCTCTTCGCCGCCAATACGGCATTGTGGCCGGTGATCGAGGACATGGTGGCCGAGGGCCAGAAGACGCTCAAGGCCCTCAAATACGCCCCGTTTCCCGTCGTTGCCGCACCCTCGGGGCTGGCTCTTGGGGGCGGCTGCGAGATTCTTCTGCATTGCGACGCGGTCGAGGCCCACGCCGAAAGCTACATCGGTCTCGTGGAGACGGGGGTCGGTGTCGTTCCGGGCTGGGGCGGCTGCACGAACATGCTCGCGCGGTTCGCGGCGGACCCGAACGCGCCCCGCGGGCCCATGCCGCCGGTCGCCAAAGCGTTCGAGACCATCGGCATGGCCAAGGTGGCGAGGTCGGCGTTCGAGGCGCGGGAGCTGGGCTTCCTCAGACCCACCGACCGCATCACCTTCAACCGCGATCGCCTGTTGGCGGACGCCAAGGCCCGTGCCCTCGGGCTCGTCGCGGACTATCGGCCGCCGGAGCCGGTGGAGCTCGTGCTCCCCGGGCCGACGGGCAAGGCCGCGCTTGGCCTTGCGCTTCGCGACCTCAAGGCCAAGGGTATGCTCACCCCGCACGACGAGGTCGTGGCCGATGCCCTGGCCGACGTCCTCACCGGCGGTCCGGAGTGCGACCTGACCGAACCCGTGGGCGAGGACGCGGTGATGGCGCTCGAACGGGACGCGTTCATGCGCCTGGTCAGGACCGACCCCACCCTCGCCCGGATGGAGCACACCCTCGAGACAGGCAAACCGCTGCGCAACTGAGGACACGCCATGATCACCTACAGCGCGCCGCTCGAGGACATCCGCTTCGTTCTCTACGACCTGCTGGACTACGACAACACCGTCCCGACCCTCGCCGGCTTCGAGGAAGCCACGAGCGACGTGGTCGACGCGGTCCTCGAGGAGGCGGCGAGGTTCTGTGAAAACGAGCTGTTGCCGCTCAACCTGCGGGGCGACGAGCAGGGCTGCCGCCTCGAGAACGGCGTCGTCCGCACGCCGGACGGGTTCAAGGAGGCGTATGACGGTTTCGTCCAGGCAGGCTGGACCGGGCTCGCCTGCGATCCGGTGTACGGCGGCCAGGGCCTGCCCGGTACGCTGCACTTCGTGCTGCAGGAGCTGATCTGCTCCACCAATCTGAGCTTCGGCACCTATCCCGGCCTCTCCCACGGCGTCTATAGCGCCATCAAGAGCCACGGAGACGATGGCCAGAAACGGCTGTTCCTGCCGAAGCTCGTCGACGGCACCTGGTGCGGGACCATGTGTCTCACCGAACCTCACTGCGGCACCGATCTGGGACTCATTCGCACGAAGGCGATGCCGAACGGCCGCCGTGCATCTCAGGGCGACGACGTCTACGCGATCTCGGGAACGAAGATCTTCATCTCCGCCGGCGAGCACGATCTTACGGAGAACATCATTCACCTCGTGTTAGCGAAGCTGCCGGACGCCCCGCCGGGCACGCGGGGCATATCGCTGTTCGTGGTGCCGAAGTTCCTCGTCCGCGACAGCGGCGCCCTGGGACCTCGCAATGGCGTCGCCTGCGGGTCGATCGAGCACAAGATGGGTATCAAGGCGTCCTCGACCTGCGTCATGAACTTCGAGGAGGCCGAGGGCTATCTGGTCGGCGAGCCGCACAAGGGCATGCGCTACATGTTCACGATGATGAACGCGGCGCGCCTGGCGGTGGGCATCCAGGGCCTGGGGCTCGCCGAGGCCGCGTATCAGTCCGCCGTGAGCTACGCGCGCGAGCGCCTGCAAGGCCGGGCCCTTTCCGGTCCCAAGTTTCCCGACAAACCGGCCGATCCCATTATCGTGCATCCCGACGTGCGCCGGAACCTCATGACCATGCGGACGGTGAACGAAGCCGCCCGGGCGCTGGCTCTCTGGGTGGGCATGGAGCTGGACATAGCCGACCGGCACCCGGATCCGACGCGCCGAACCGAGGCCGACGACCTGGTCAGCCTGATGACGCCGATCATCAAGGGGTTCTTCACCGACCACGGCTTCGAGGCGGCCAACCTCTGCGTCCAGGTCCATGGCGGGCACGGATACATCCACGAAACCGGCGTGGAGCAGTTGGTGCGGGACGCGCGCATTGCGCAGATCTATGAGGGCACGAACGGGATTCAGGCGTTGGACCTGGTGGGTCGCAAGCTGCCGCGTCATATGGGGCGCCTGCTGCGCCGATTCTTCCACCCCATCGCGGCGTTCCTCGAGGAGAACCAGGCCGACCCTGCCATGACGGAGTTCGTTCTGCCCCTTGCGAAGGCGTTCGGCCGCTTGCAGCAGGCGACCGCTTGGGTGGCGCAACAGGGGTTGCGCGATCCCGAGGAAGCGGGCGCGGCGGCAAGTGATTATCTGAGGCTGTTTGCGCTGGTCGCGTTGGGTTACATGTGGGCGCGCATGGGCCGGGCGAGCCTTCATGGCGTGGATGGGCCACGGAGCCGGTTCTACCGCGCCAAGCTCGATTCCGCGCGCTTCTTCATGGCGCGCGTGCTGCCGGAGAGCTCTTCGCTGTTCGTCAAGATTCAGGCGGGCAAGGCGCCGCTCATGGCGTTGGACGCCGACGCGTTCTAGCTCTCAATCCTCGAGGCGCGCCGCCAGCTTCATGGCGAGGCCGAGCGAGCCGTTCACCTTGAGCCGTCCCATCGTGTAGGCCAGGGTGGGGTTGAGCGCGCCTGCCATCAGCTTCTCGAGGTCGTCGATGCTGACCCGGATCGTGCAGTCGGCTTCCCCGTCCTCTTGTGAGATGACGGGTGGCGTCTCCCTGGCGTCGACGCACAGCTGACCGTCGCTGCCGAAGTCGAACTTGACCAGGGCGTCGAGCCCGGTGAAGTCCATTGCCCGGCGGGCCAGGGTCTCCGTCACGCTCTCAAGGCTCATTCGCACCATTCCCCTTGGCTTTGAGGGACTTCGCGCCCTGCTCGATCTCGCGTTCGAGACGCCCGCGCTCCCCTGCGATCAACTCTTCCCGCGACGGCTTGCCTATCAAGGTTCGCGGCAGCTCGTCGCGAAACTCGATTTGTTTCGGCATCTCGAACGGGGCCAGGTTGTCGCGGAGGAAGGCGCGTAGCTCGGAACTCGTGAGCTCCGTCCCCGTCTTGCGTTTGACGAAGGCCTTTACGACTTCGCCGCGGTGGCGGTGGGGAACCCCGCAGACGACGACCTCGTCCACCGCCGGATGCAGCATGACCGCTTCCTCGACCATCCGCGGATAAACGTTGAAGCCGCTCGAGATGATCACGTCCTTGATCCGGTCGATGATGTAGAGATAGCCGTCCTCGTCGATATAGCCCACATCACCGGTTTGTAGCCGGCCGCCACGGAGGACGTCGTAGGTCTCCTTCGTGTTGTTCCAATAGCCCTTCATCACCTGGGGCCCGGAGACGCAAATCTCGCCGCGCTCCCCCCGCGGCAGCAGCCGGTCGGGGTCGTCCAGCGCGACGATCTCGATCGTGGTACCGGGAACGGGCAGCCCGGTGGAACCGGTCTTGTTCACACCGGCGAACGGGTTGATGGTGCAGACCGGCCCTGCCTCCGTGAGACCATAGCCCTCGACCAGGGTACATCCGCTCACGCGCTCGAAGGTCTCCTTCACTTCTTTGAGCAGCGGCGCGCCGCCCGAGATGCAGTAGGTCAGGCTCGAGAGATCGTACTTGTCCAGCTCCTTGTGGGTGTTGATCGCCGAATACATTGTCGGCACACCCATGAAAGCGGTGGGCCGCTGCTTGTGAATGGTCTTCAGGACCTCGCTCAGCTTGAAACGCGGCAGCAGGATGAGCTCGGCGCCGGAGCAAAAGGCCACGTTCATGACACCGGTCATGCCGAACACATGGAAGAACGGGAGCACGGCCAGCACCTTCTCCGTCCCCGGTTTCATGTCCACCGCCCACAGGCGTGTCTGAACAGTGTTGGCATAAAGGCTCGCATGGGTGTGCATCGCACCCTTGGGAATGCCGGTGGTGCCCCCCGTGTACTGCAGGAGCGCGATGTCGCGCCTGGGATCGATCTCCACCGGCTCGTAGTCGCCGTCGTTGGCCAACAGCTTGTCGAACTTCACATGCTCGCCGTCCCTGGGAATGCTGGCGAGCTCCCGGCGCTTGAGCAGCGCGAAAAGGGCCTTGCTGCGGAGCGGCAGGATGCCGCCCATGCTGCAGCCGACGATCTTCTCGAGACAGGTGCTGTCGAGCTGGTCCGCGACCTTGGCGTAGAGGGTCTTGAGGTTGAGCGTCACCATGATCCGGCATTCCGAATCCCGGATCTGGCGCCGAACCTCACGTGGGGCGTAGAGTGGGTTGAAATTGACGACGGTACCGCCCGCCTTGAGGATCGCGTAATAGCAGATCACGTAGTAGGGGCAGTTGGGGAGGAAGAGGCCCACGCGCACGCCCTCGCCCACGCCCAGCTCCTGGAAGCCTTTCGCCGCCCTGGCAACCAGCGCGCCGACTTCCTCGTAGCTGTAGCTCTTGCCGAGAAATTCGAGGCATGGACTGTCGCCGTGGGCGGCAATGGCATCATCCAATATCGCGGGCAGCGGCTTGGGAACGATGTCGATGTCCCAATCGAGTTCCGGAGGGTAGGAATCGAGCCACGGGTGGGGAGGTTCGGGCGGCGGCGGCTCCTCCACGAGCGGCCCGGGCTCGACCGCGGGCTCGCGGATCCGCAGCATCAGCGACGACACGACGCTCCGCAGGCTCGGCACCAGCTTGTGAGCCAGGATGCTTCCGCTGAACTGAACTAACTGATTCCTTCTTCCGGCCGTCATGGCTTAGTGCGTGGACGCATCCTCGATCGGGGACAGGGCTGCTGTTTCTTGCGCCTCCGTCGTCGCGGCGCGGTAGGCTGCGATCACATCGAGCAGTTCATCCTCGGCCCGGGCAACCGCGGCCCGGCCAATGCGAATGAGCTCGGGGGCACGATGAAACTCCAGGAGACCGATGTGACCGGCTCGTGCGCCGATGGTCACGTCGGGTGGATCGGCGATGAGCCGCGCCCGGATGACCCGAGCCTGGACGATGTTGATGGTCGACATCATGACGCTGAGCAGGTTTGGCGCGCCGGCGCCGTCCTCGTCTCCGCCGTTGAAGCGACGCCGCGCGCGCTTTTGCCGGCCGGGCCACAAGGTGGACGACGAGAACCCCGCCGCCTTCGAGTTCGCCTCGGTCGTCATGGTCATGTTGGCCGCGCCACCGGAATCGACGCGGACGGCGACCACGATCTGCGCGCCCAAGGCGCGGCATACCGAGACCGGCACCGGGTTGACGATGGCGCCGTCGACGAGCCAGCGGCCATCGAGCATGACCGGTTCGAAGACTCCCGGGATTGCGAACGCGGCGCGGATGGCGTCGACCAGCCGACCGTTGCGTAGCCAAACCTCTTCCCCGGTCTGAAGGTCGGTCGTGACGCAGACGAAGGATGTGGACAGATCCTCGATCCTGGTCTCGCCGAGGTGCTGTTCCAACTCGGTGTAAAGGCGGTCGCCGCCGAGAAGTCCCTTACCGGTGATCTTCACGTCGAGATAGCGAGCCATGCGCAGTCGCGTGAGCTTTGAGGCCCAGGTCTCCAACTCCTTCATATAGCCGCTCAGATATACGCCGCCGACAAGGGCACCGATCGAAGAGCCGCAGATCACATCCGGGCGAATGCCCAGATCCTGCAAGGCCTCCAGGACACCGAGATGGGCCCACCCCCGCGCGGCGCCGCCGCCGAGCGCAAGGCCTATCCGCGGAGTTGGCATTCCTGGTCTCTCCTGATCATCCTTCCCTACCCTCGAAGATAAGCCACCTACCCTTATATATAGTTACGCGTTTGTTCCTTCTCCGTCCAAGGCAATTGCAGCGAATTCGAGCGACCACCCGCAGAGGGCCGTCACCCGGTCGTAAGCATATAGCGTCCCGACCATCCCAAAGGTTGATGAATCAGGCATATCGCTACCTCAATAGTCATAGAGCCGCGCGCACCGCGGCGGTGTTCGTGGCCGCCGGGACCGCCGTTCCGCTGCTGAGATCCGACCGAAATCCTCAAAAGGTCGTGAGGTCGCGCAAGGGCGGTCGGTCCAGGAAAGCGTTTTTCCACGGACTGTGGCCCCCCGGCATGGCCGGGATTATACTATCATGCAATCGGTTATGGCTCTATCAAGTTAGTGAAGAGTAAGTTATTCTCTCTCTTTAGTTGTCAGCCGTGCCGTACAGCACCGTGCCCTCCAGGGGGTTCGGGTTGGTGACCTCGAAATATGTCACGTGTGGCCGACCTTCGGCGTCGAGGTCGAACTCCACGAGCTGCCCAAGCCGGGCGTCCGGCGACGAGAACGCCACTTGTCGCGACCAGCCACCGCCTTGGCCGCGCACGGCGTAGACGATCTCCGCCTTGTCGCCATACATGATGTGCGGCGTGCCGCTCGCATCCACTTCCAGGGCGGTTATCTTGCGCGCGCCGGTGAAACCGGACTCGACGTTCGCGAGGGTCCCCACATCCTCGGCTTGCCAGGCGCCGCCTTCGTCCCGCCAGGCGTGCCTTACGGTGCCGCCGTTGGTGGAATCGAACCTCCAGTACGAGATATGCGGGTTGCCCGCCGGGTCGTAGGCGAGGTCGGAGTAGCGACCCACATCCCCCTCCTCGTCGATCGTTTTCACGGTCCAGTTGCCGCCGGGACCCGGACCGCGCTCGGCGTAGTGGAGCACGCTCGAGTCATGGAAACTGATCCCGACGACGCCGTCGCGGCCGAGCTCGATACTGACGCCGAACTCGTACGGGATCGGGCCGCTTCCCACCTCTTCGACGACGATGTCGCCAAAGGCATTGGTGGCGTATTCGAGCCCGACCTGGGAGCCGAACTGAACGGGATCGACGCCGGCGAAATGCCATACCCCGCCTGCTTCGGCGGCCACGTCGGCGTCCCACTGGTCGTGGCCGCTGTCCATGATAACCGCCCGGTTCCAGGCGCCGTTCGTCCGGGAGAGGATGACGCCCGAGCCCAGCTCGGGATTGAAGCTGGACGCTTCGTGATCGTGGTAGACGATAAAGGGCGTCCCGTCGGGCGCCACGTCGATGTCGACCGGGCCATAGAAGTAGCCCTCCGCGACGGTTTCGACGTCCCATGCGCCACCCTTGTTGGTGGCGTAGAACGTGGCTCCCATGATCGCCTCGGTGAGGAAACTCACGTGCGGCGCGCCGTCCGGATCCAGCGCCAGCGCGGGCTTGATGCCGGTCCCGATCTCTTCGAACGTCCAGGTCAGGTCCTGCGCCGCCGCTTGCGCTGTCAGTGCAAGGGCTAGCACGGGCGCCGCCATCATCGGCGTTGCGATCCGCATCACTGCCTCCTTGAGCCTTGGAAAATCCTTCGGTTCGATGATAGCGAGCCTGGGTACCGGCCGCCGCTCGCGAATGCGTGTCACACCACATTGTGATGGGTGGGTTACCGGCGACGGACCTTTTCGCACGTGGATTCTGATATGCTGCACACGGCCTTGCGGCGCTAAGCCGCATTGCAGGGGGGGGTTCATGCGGACAGAGATACCGACTCCATGCTGAAGAAGATACGCATCGTCGCTTTCGCTCTGATCCCCGTGATCGTTGCCGTGAATTTGGCTATCTGGTGGCTGGTGCGGCAGGACGATCCCACGGCGGCCGGCGACGCCACCGGCCCGCTCGTCACGAACGTCTCGGTCGGTGGTCCGTTCACGCTGGTCGACCACACGGGCCGGGAGGTCACGGAGGAGAGCTATCGCGGCAAGTTTCGTCTCATGTACTTCGGCTACACGTTCTGTCCCGACGTTTGTCCGACCGAGCTCGGAAACCTCGCGGTGGCCCTGGATGAGCTTGGCGAGGATATCGATGGCGTGGTGCCGATGTTCATCACCATCGATCCGGAGCGCGATACGCCGGAGCTGCTTGCCGAGTACGTGCGCTTGTTCCACGACAACCTGATCGGTCTGACCGGGAGCCGTGACCAGGTCGATGAGGTCGCCAGGAACTACCGTGTCTTCTACCGCAAGGTGAAGGATCCCGACTATACGTACTATCTGATGGACCATACGTCGTTCACCTACCTTATGGGGCCGGACGGCGAACTCGTCAGAATGTTCGCCTATGGCACGCCGCCGGAGAAAATTGCGGGCGCCATTCGCGACGCGTTGCGACAGCACGACGTTGTCGGCTAGCGCCACTCATTCCGACCGATATGGAGGTGTCCCCGGAACCGCATCTGGCGGTGGCCGGTGCTCGGCGCTAGTGTGGGATGACTTTCGAACCAGGGAGCCGGAGGGGTGAGGCCGCGATGGCGCGCAGGATCGACTATTACCTGTCTCTTCTGTCACCGTTCACGTATCTGGCCGGCCATCGGCTCGAGGACATCGCCTCGCGGCACGGCTGCCGGATCGACTACAAGCCCGTCGACATCGTCCGGGTGTTCGCCGAGACCGGCGGGGTGCCTTTGCCAAAACGGGCGCCGGAGCGGCGGGCATATCGCCTCATCGACATGGCCCGCGTGGCAAGGCGCCAGGGCATGCCCATCAATCTCGAGCCGATGCATTTTCCGACCGACGCCGCGCCGGCCTCACAGCTCGTCATAGCGGCGCAGGAGGCGGGGCAGGATGTGAGCGACCTCACTTCGGGCTTCCTCAGGGCCGTTTGGGCCGAGGAGCGAAACGTCGCCGATCCCGCCACAATACGCGAGGTTGCCGAGGAGAACGGCATCGACTACTCGAAACTCGAGGATGCGGCGCGCGAGGCTGGGGAGACCTACGCCGCCAACACTTCAGAAGCGATCGCCTGCGGCGTCTTCGGCATGCCTTCCTACGTGTACCGGAACGAGGTCTTCTGGGGTCAGGACCGGCTGGACTATCTGGACGACGCCCTGGAGGCGAGCTGAGGCAGGCACCCGGGGACGAGCGGCACGGTGCCGCCAGGGCTGTCGGCCTGTCGTCATCTTCTCTCGTCAGGCGGTTGATGTCGGCCACGACGTCGCTCAAGATGCAGCGGTGTCCGCGGACCTTTCCCGAGTACGCTGATCACCTGAGATAGAGATGGAGTAAATGGACTTAAGGCTTTGTTTCGAAAACAAAACTGGCGTCAACATCGACCGTGCTGATGTGTTCCGCCACTACGCCGAAAACTACCTGAGCGGCTTCGAGATCGCCTGGGCGGGCAGCATAGCGGTGAGCCGTGGTGACAAGAACACCGACACTATGGAGCCACTTTGGCAGTATCTGATACGCGACGCCTCCGAGGCCTGTCGCGACTACCTTACCGAGTACCTCGGCCGCAACCCGATGTGCGGTTACTACGTCCACGTGTTCGAGAAGCATCGCGGACTGAACGAGGCCAAGATCTATTGATCGACGCCTGGGAGGGCAAATCTCCCGTGGCCCGCGAGTGGGCGCGGGCCGCCTCCGTCACGCCGATTGTTAACCAGTCGGCAACTCTATGTTGAAACAATCCTATGCTCTGTATGAAGGTTTTGGCTTGCCCGCGGCGCCGGGCGGGAACCGCGGTGTATGGACTTTAAGTTTGGGACCGGCCCCGCCCTGGGCCTCGTACTTGCCTGTTTTCTCGCGTTCGGTATAGGCGGATCGTTCGTGCTGGGTGCGAGCGTCGAGTCGCAGGCGCGGAGTGCGTGGCACGCGCGTGCGCGGCAGGACGCGGTACGGCTTACGGAGCTCGCGAACATCGGCCTCGCCCAGGCCCAGGCGTCCCTGCGTGGTCTCGCCGCGACCTTCTACAGCGGCGGCAATGTGGAGGCGCGGGATTTCACGATCGCCGCGGCGACCGCGCAGGGCTGGGACGTCGAGATCAAGTTCGACGCGATCGCCCATGCCCGGCGCGTCACCAGGGCCCAGCGCAAGGCGCTCGAGACCGAGCTCGCTGGGCCGCTGACCGTGGTCGGGAAGCCTGACGTGGAAGCCCCGGACGTCTACGAGAGCTTTGGCGTCACCCTCACCTCCCAGGCCGAAGGCGTATTGGCGCTCGGATCCGACCTCACGACGCTCGATGCCATGCGGGCCGTGGTCGCGACGGCATACCGGACTCCGACCTCGGTGGTCACGAGCCCCGCGTTCCTGCGCGACGGCAGGCACTGGGTGGTCATGGGCTTCGCCGCCCCGAACGATGGCCATCCCGGCGTGATCATCGGCTTGTTGGACCTGACCGACTTCTTCCAGCGCGTGCTGGCGCTGGCTCCGGCGGGACTCGAGCTGCGGCTTTCTCAGCGCGAATCGGACTGGGGTGCGAGCGGGCACGCGGGTGCGGTGGTCGGCCCCCTGGAAAGGCCGCCCGGCGTGGTCGAGACGTTCCAGTTTCGGGTCGTGTACGGCCAGGCGCGCTGGCTGTTCGGTTGGGACCTTTATCCGGGATATGAGAGCGGCGCGTCCCTGATTGTCGGTCGTCTGATCGAGATCGGCGGGACGCTGCTCACGGCGCTGGGCGTCGCCCTCATCGGTGGGTTGGCGATACAGAACGCCGGCATACGGCGGAGGGTCTTGGACAAGACCGGCGAGCTGGTGGCCGCCCGTGACGAGGCCGAGCTGGCCAACCGGTCGAAAACGGCCTTCCTCGCGAACGTGAGCCACGAGCTGCGCACGCCACTCAACGCGATCATCGGCTTCTCGGAGCTGCTCGGCAAGGAGATGCTCGGGCCGCTGGGCAACAAGCGGTACCGCGAGTACGCGAACGATATTCACGACAGCGGTCTTCATTTGCTCAGCCTGATCAACGACATCCTCGACCTCTCCAAGATCGAGGCGGGTCGTTACGAGATTCGCGAGGACGAGGTGTATCTGTTCGATGCGGTGCGTTCGTCGCTCCGTCTCGTCGAGTCGAAGGCGGAGGAGACCGGGCTCACGTTGATCGACACGGTATCGAGCCAGCTCCCGCCACTGATCGCCGACCGGCGGGTGATCAGACAGATCCTCCTCAACCTGTTGTCGAACGCCGTGAAGTTCACACCCGCGGGCGGTCGGGTGTGTGTTTCCGCCGAGATCGATCGGAATGGCGGGCTCGTGCTTGCCGTCTCCGATACGGGAATCGGCATGTCCGAGGAGGAGCAGTACACGGCCATGGTGTCATTTGCTCAGGTCGACAGCTCATTGAGCCGCACGCACGAAGGTACCGGGCTCGGCTTGCCGCTGACAAAACGGCTCGTCGAGCTGCACGGCGGCGCCATGACCATATCGAGCAAGCCAAACGAAGGCACGACCGTCAGCATCGTTTTCGGCCGCGAACGCGTAATCTACGGGGCCAGCGAAGCCGCGGTCGCATAATTTCCCGCATTCTGGCGCTCACTCCCGAATGTAGCGAGACGCTTCGCCGAGGCAGCCCGGCGAGGTTACCCTTCTCGTGCCCAGCCTACTTCCCGCGGGCGCCATCAGGGGGAAAGATGATGAGGCCGGTGCTTTCCGTCATAAATCAGTTCCGGCTCGACCAAGACGTCGCCGTCGTCACCGGTGCGGGCAACGGGATCGGTCGTACAGCAGCTATTGCGTTCGCCGAGGCCGGCGCGCACGTTGCGGTCACGGACAGGGACCGGGACGCCGCCGAGCGCGTCTCACAAGAGATCAGCGACGCTGGCGGCGTCGCCTATGCCCTCGAGCTCGATGTGTCCGAACCACAGGCGATCGAGGGTGTTGTCGATCACATCGTGGGCGAGCTCGGGACGATTCACGTGCTCGTCAACAATGCGGGCATCTCCAGCCGCAGACCCACCGAGGAGCTCTCGCTCGAGGAGTGGAACCGCGTCGTGGCGATCAACATGACCGGGGCTTTTGTTGCGTGCCGTGCGGTCGCTCCGCATATGTTCGGCCACGGCAACGGGCGCATCGTCAATACGGCATCCGTCATGGGCCTGGTGGGAGGCGCGGTGTTCCCAAACCTTCCTTACCACGCCACCAAGGGCGCTATCGTCAACATGACCCGTGCTCTCGCGGCGGAGTGGGCGCCACGCGGGATCAGGGTAAATGCCATCGCGCCGACCTTTACCGAGACCGCGCTCGTGGCTCCACTGCTGGCGGATGAGGAAAAAGTTAGACGAATCAATGAGCTAACGCCCTTGGGACGGTTCGCCCAGCCGGCTGAGATGGCCGGCGGGTTCCTCTACCTGGCAAGCAACGCCTCGGCAATGGTGACGGGTCACATCCTCGCCATCGATGGCGGTTGGCTGGCCGTCTGAGCATGGAAGCGCGGGTGTCGTACGGCCGCCCGGGTGGGCTAGAGTTCGATCTCCTCCCGCGCCATGGCGCGCTTCCAGATCTGGGCGGGCTCGTCGGTGAACACGAGAGAGATGTCGAACGGAATGGTGAACCAGTCGTCGCGGTTCATCTCGGTTTCCAACTGTCCCGGCCCCCAACCCGAATAGCCGAAGGCGAGCAGAGCCTTCTCGGGTCCTCGTCCTTCCGCCATTGCGGTCAGGATATTGGTGTTGGTGGTGAAGGCGAGCTTGTCGTCGACGACACGGCTGCCTTCGAGCACGAACTCCGGGCTGTGGAGCACGAAGCCGCTGGACGGCGCCACGGGACCGCCAAAATGCACGGTCACGTCCCCTTCAAGCTCCTCCGCTGGCTGGTCGAGACCCTCCAAGAGCGCGTCGAACGGTATGTGGCCGACCGGCCGATTGACGATCAACCCCATGGCGCCCTGCTTGTCGTGGGCAACCATGTATATGACCGTGTGGGCGAAGCGGGGATCCGGCATGCTTGGCTTCGCCACGAGAAGGCGTCCCGCCAGGCTCTCCTCTTCCGCCGCTTGCGGGCCGGACGACGCGCCGGCGGCGAGAAGGCACAGAGCGACGAGCGCGAGCTTGCGACCGAACGTCGGCCAACAAGAGGCGATCGGGGGTATGCCGACTCGGTGGGTTGATCGGAATCCACTCATTGGGTCACCATGACCGGTTGCGGATGCTTTCTATCGTAGCAGAGATCGAGAATATCATAGGAGCTACTTCGATGGACCGTTCGGGGATGGGGTGGTATCGACGTGGCACCTTTATGGCCATGCTCATGGCCGCTGCCGTTCTGTCGGCGGGGCCGGCTGCCGCCGGCGCCCAGGACAGTGTGAACGGCGCCGTGCACTTCGTTCAGGATCTCGCCGACCGCGCCATCACGACGCTTACCGAGGATGGGATCTCCGAAGAGGAGCGCGAGCAACGCACGCGTGCGTTGCTCCGCGAGGGCTTCGCTGTCCACGGCATCGCCAGGTTCGTTCTGGGCCGTTACTGGCGCAGCGCCTCTGAGGCGGATCGGGCCGAATACCTGACTCTTTTCGAGGAGGTCGTGGTAAGCGTGTCGGCCGCTCGCGTGAAGAGATACAGCGGCCAGAAATTCGAGATCACGGGAGCCACGCCGCTCAGAAGCGCCCGAAAAGACGAGAGCGCCGCATTGGTGCACACGACCTTCTACGCGAATGAGGACTCGCCCATACGCCTGGACTGGCGCGTCGCCAACAGAGGCGAAATCTTCAAGATCACCGACGTCATGTTCGAGGGCGTGAGCATGGCCACGACCTATCGGGACGAGTTCACCTCGGTCGTTCGGCGTGAGGGGCTCGACGGTCTTCTCCAAGACCTGCGCGAGATGCGCGACCAGCTCGACACGGA
>JBHICL010000007.1:0-21233 GCA_046759605.1 Alphaproteobacteria bacterium
GACGTCCTCATGGCCATGGGCACCGAATCCGGCAAGCTGATGCAGGACCTGCTGGACGGCGGCGACGAGATCACGAAGAAGATCGCGCGGTCGTTCCTGAAGGCACGGCGGGAGTCGCTTGCCTGGACGCGGATCTCCGAGCAGGGCTACACGAACGCCCGCCTGCTCCCGTTCAGCTACCCGCGCGGCTGAGCGAACGACGACAGGCTGCGAGCTGGCCCGCGCCGCCGCCCCGGCGCGGGCCTTTCTCGTGACAGGAAGGCCCCTATGGGCGTCACTGGTCGGACGGTGGCACGTTCTCGTCCGCTGGAAACAACGGATCCTCGGCGGGACCAGGTATGAGCGAGCCCGGGTCGGACGGCGGCGCAAGCGGATCGTCCGCCAGCGGGAACAGCGGATCCGTCTCCGGCGGCGCCAACGGATCCTCGCCGAGCGGTATGAGGCCCTCGAGCGGGTCGCCGCTCTCGACGACCGCCGCCGGCGTCCCATAGACGACCTCGGGCAACCACGTCGCCGTGCGCGGAAAGACAAACAGGACACCGAGCGCAACGATCTGCAGCGCCACGAACGGCACGATGCCGCGATAGATATGCCCGGTCGTGACCTCCCTGGGCGCCACGCCGCGGAGATAGAACAGCGCGAAACCGAACGGCGGCGTAAGGAAGCTTGTCTGCAGGTTCACCCCGATGAGGACCCCAAGCCAGACCGGGGACACGTCCATGAGGAGAAGAGCCGGCGCGGTGATCGGCACGATGACGAAGATGATCTCGAAGGCGTCGAGGAAAAAGCCGAGGACGAACATCAGAACCATCACCGCCAGAATGGCCGAGAACTTGCCGCCCGGCAGGGCGGCCAGCACGTCCTCGACCAGCCCGTCGCCGCCAAGCCCACGAAAGGCCAGGGAGAACACCGAGGCGCCAATGAGGATCACGAAGACCATCGAGCTGATCCTCAGCGTGGACCGCATGACCTCGCGCAGGACCTCGGCGGAAAACCGTCGGTTCAGCGCCGCCAGCAGTATCGAGCCGACGGCGCCGACCGAAGCCGATTCCGTCGGTGTGGCGATACCGCTCAGAATGGACCCCAGCACCGCCACGATCAGCCCCAGCGGCGGCAGGAGCACCAGCACGACGCGGCGCGGCAGGTCCCGCCGCTCGGAATCGGCGATGCGCACGGGGGGACAGCTTTCCGGCCGGGTCACGGCCTTGAACACGACCCAGACCACGTAGATCGCCACCAGGATGAGGCCCGGTATGAAGGCGCCGGCGAAAAGATCTCCGACCGAGACCTGGTCCGGCGCAAAGTTGCCGCGCGCAAGCTGCGCCGTCTGATTTGCCACCTGCAGAATCTCGCCCATGAAGATGAGCACGATGGAAGGCGGGATGATCTGTCCCAGCGTGCCCGAGGCGCAGATGATCCCGGTCGCGAGGCGCGGATCGTAGCCGGCCCTCAACATGGTGGGCAGACTCAGAATACCCATGGTGACGACCGTAGCGCCGATGATGCCGGTCGACGCCGCCAACAAAGCGCCCACCAGGATGACCGAGATCCCAAGCCCGCCGCGCAACGACCCGAACAGCTGTCCCATCGTCTCGAGGAGCGCCTCGGCGAGCTGCGAGCGTTCCAGCATGACGCCCATGAAAACGAAGAGGGGCACCGCCACCAGCACCTCGTTCACCATGACGCCGAAGTAACGCGACGACAGGCCGGTGAAGAGGAACAGGTCGAACACGCCGAGGAGATGACCGAGGAACGAGAAGATGAGCGCCGTGCCTGCGAGCGTGAACGCCACCGGGAATCCCACGAGCACGAGAAAAACCGTCGCCAGGAACATTCCGACGGCGACGAGCTCGCCGATCACGTCCGGGGACATTACCTAGCCCACGTCCTGGTCTTGCCGCTCCGGCGAAAACTCCTCGCGGCCCAACAGCACGAGCACGCTGCGCGCCGATAATGCGAGCCCCTGGAGGGCCACCAGCAAGGCGAACGCGATGATGACGGTCTTCAGAAGGAACACCCCGGGAAGCCCGTCGGGCTGCGGCGACGGCTCGAACAGCCGCCATGAAAGCACCACGAAGGGAAGGCTCGTCCAGGCCACAACGATGAGCCACGGCAGCAGGAAGATGAACGTGCCGAGGAGATCGATCCAGGCGCGGCCACGAACGCTCGCCCGACTGTAGAAGATGTCGACGCGCACGTGGCCGTTCCATAGAAGGGTGTAGCCCGCCCCCAGCATGAACACCACGGCGTGCTGCCACACATAGAGGTCCTGCATCCAGATGAAGCCCAGATTGAAGACCTTGCGCATGACCACGACGGCGAAGGCCACCAGGACCGCGCCGAGAATGAGCCACGCCGTCGTGCGTCCTATGAGATCGTTCACCCGGTCGACGGCGCGGACGTAAGCGATCAGCCCCGTTTCCATTCCGCCCCGCCTTGCCGCGACACGCGCCGCAAGGTCCCGAACCTCGACATCCGATTTACCGTATGAACCGCCAGGTCTATTGTTCGTGCCCGCGGTCCCGCGTGGCCAGCCTCCAAACCAGGGGCAGTCCGACTGCGGCAAGGGCAATCTTTGCTATCTCGCCCAAGATGAATGGGGTCACCCCCGCGGCGATCGCGGCGGCGAGGCCGTCCACGAAGAATGACAACCAGATGACACCCGGCACGAACAAGATGACATCGCCAATGAGCAGCGCCGCAAGCGAGCGCCCGTGGGACCGGTCCCACCCTTGTTCGGCCAGCCAGCCGACGACGACGGCCGCGGCGACAAATCCGATGAGGTATCCGGTCGTTGGGCCAGCGAAGTATGTGATCCCGCCACCGGCGGCGAACACGGGCAGGCCTACCGCCCCCTCGGCGAGGTACAGCAGCAGTGTGGCACCACCGAGCCGCCAGCCATACGCCATGCCGATCACCAGGACGGCGAACGTCTGCATGGTCATGGGAACCGGCCAGAAGGGCACCTTCACCTTGGCCGACGCCCACAGAAGCAACGTGCCGACGATGGCAAGGATGACCGCACGGATCGCCCGCTGTTGCGGCGTGGTCCCGGGCCGGTCGAGCCAGAAGGTAGCGGCAAGGGTTGTCTGTGCAGCGGTCGCCGTAGCCATGGCGTTATCCTCGCTCCCTAGGGGTGGCGCCTGGCGATTGTTATCAGCTAATCAACCCGCGCTCAATGCCGCTTGGACCCGCCATGCTCGAGGCCGTTGGCGCCGAATTTGTTGGCGCGTGGGAAACCGGCGGGCGCGATCCGACCCGCCTGTGCGCGCTTGCCGATCCAGGGGCTCAGCTGATTCCGGTCGAAGGTCCGGCCGCGTTCGCCCGTCCGCACGAGGAGGCCCTCGGCCAGCGTGAACATGCAGGCATCGCTGAGATCGCCCTTGGCGTAGCGTTGCAGCCGGACGCCCTTGCCCCGGCTGAGGCGCGGCAGGTCGCGCGCCGGGAAGATCAGGAGCTTGCGGTTGCTGCCGATCACCGCGACGTGGTCGCCCTCGGCCGGCGCGCACACCAGCGCCTCGACCGCGCCGGAGACGTTGAGCACCTGCTTGCCGGCGCGTGTCTGCGCGATGACCTCGTCCTCGGGGACGATGAAGCCGCGACCGTCGCTCGAGGCGACCAGCAGAGCGCGGCCGGGCTCGTGGACGAAGAGGGCTACGGGGTCGGCGTCGTTACCGAGGTCGAGCATGAGACGGAGCGGC
Organism: Alphaproteobacteria bacterium; assembly: GCA_046759605.1. GTDB lineage: Bacteria > Pseudomonadota > Alphaproteobacteria > UBA6615 > UBA6615 > JBHICL01. Next base: position 3,702 of record JBHICL010000007.1, read on the forward strand.
TCGCCATGGCCCCGGCCGCCCGGCAGCTTGTCGACGCCGAGGGTGTAGAATCGCCCGTTGGTCGCGAACACCACGAGCCTGTCGGTGGTCTCGGCCTGCACCGCGAGGTAGGCCCGGTCTCCCTCCTTGTACTTGAGCTCCTTCGGGTCGATGCCGTGCCCCTTGATCGTGCGGATCCACCCCTTGGCGGAGCAGACGACCGTCACCGGCTCGCGCTCGATCATCGCCTCCGGAAGCACCTCGACCGGCCGTGGCGGTGAGCCGATCTCCGTGCGGCGCGGGCCGAACGGGGCCGCGGCCCCAAAGCGCTTCTTGATGCCCGCGATCTCCTCCGAAAGCCTCCGCTGGCGCCGCTGTTTGTCGCGGAGAAGCTTCCTCAAGTCCGACTGCTCTCGTTCGAGCTCCTTGATCTCCTTGCCGATGGCCTCTTCCTCGAGGCGCCGCAACGCGCGCAGACGCATGTTCAGGATCGCATCCGCCTGCGCCTCGGTGAGCTGCCACTTGGCCATCATCGCCGGCTTGGGCTCGTCCTCCTCGCGGATGATGCGGATCACCTCGTCGAGGTTGACATAGACGATCATGTAGCCGTGGAGCGTCTCCAGGCGATGCGCGATCTTGCCGAGCCGAAACTCCGTGCGCCGGACAAGGACCACATGGCGATGGTCGAGAAAGGCCTGCAGCAACTCCCGTAGCGACATGACCCGCGGCGTGTGGTCCACATCGACGACGTTCAGGTTGACGGGGATTCGGGTCTCGAGCTCCGTCTGGCGAAACAAGCCCTCCATGAGGAGCTCGGGGTCGATGTTGCGGCTCTTCGGTTCCAGTACAAGACGCACGTCCTCTGCCGACTCGTCCCGCACGTCGGCGAGCATCGGCAGCTTGCGCGCCTGCAGAAGCTCGGCGATGCGCTCGATCAGGCGCGATTTCTGCACCTGATAGGGGACCTCGGTGACGACGACCTGGTACTGACCGCGTCCGCTTTGCTCGGTACGCCATTTCGCGCGCAGACGGAACGCACCGCGCCCGGTGCTGTATGTCTCGATCACCGAGCCCCGTGGCTCCACCACCACGCCGCCCGTGGGAAAGTCCGGGCCGGGAATGAACCCGACAAGCTTCTCGATCGTCGCCCGAGGTTGCTTCAGCAGGTGCTGCAATCCATCGCAGATCTCGCCCACGTTGTGGGGTGGGACGTTCGTCGCCATGCCGACGGCTATACCGGCCGCGCCGTTGGCCAGCAGGTTGGGAAAGCTGGCGGGGAGGACCGTCGGCTCCTCGCCTTCGCCGTCGTAGGTGGTGCGAAAATCGACTGCGTTCTCGTCGATGCCTTCGAGCAGAGCGACAGCGACGTCGGTCAGCCGCGCCTCGGTGTAGCGCATCGCGGCGGCGTTATCGCCGTCGATGTTGCCAAAGTTCCCCTGTCCGTCGACGAGGGGGTAGCGCACCGCGAACTCCTGCGCCAGGCGGACGAGAGCGTCGTAGACGGCGGCCTCGCCGTGGGGGTGATACTTGCCGATCACGTCCCCCACCACACGGGCGCATTTCTTGAAGCCCTGGTTGGGGTCGAGCCGAAGCTGCCGCATGGCGTACAGCATGCGGCGATGTACCGGCTTGAGGCCGTCGCGGACGTCCGGCAGCGAGCGCGAGATGATCGTGCTCAGCGCGTAGCTGAGATAGCGCTCCGAGAGCGCTTCCTTGAACGGCGCCGGCCGCACGTCGCCGGCGAACGCGATATCTGACATCACAACTCCTCAGAGCAAGGCAGATATAGTAGCCAGTGGCTATCCCGGGTCAACATCTTGCGTCTGTTGGGCTTCCCTACCGATCAGCCACACGATCATGCGGTCGCGGGCCGGGGGCAAGGGCTTGTCCATGGGGTGGAAAACGTAGCGCGCGAGGAAGTGGCCGGTGAGCTTCAGCCCGGCCGCGATGTCGGACCGGTCCGGAGCGGGACCACCGACGAGGAATGGCGGCAGCGTCAGCAGCTTGTCCCGGTAAGGTTCGCCGGCGGTAAGAGAGACCGCCCGGCCGGTTCGCGGCGATACATAGGCCAGCTGGTCGCTCGCGCCGGTCGAGGCGCACTGGCTGAGGTCGAGCCCGAAGCCGAGCTCCGACAACAGTCCGAGCTCCCAACGCACGTAGATGGCCGGCCATACCCCGTGATCGACGTTATCCGCGGCCATTGAAGCGAGCAGCGCATCCATGGCGTCAAAAACCGCCGGATGAGGCTCGCGTTCCGGGAGCGCCCCCTCGGCCACCGCGCAAACCGCCGCCAGCGCCCCCAGCCGCTCCGGGTCGTCCAGGAACTCGGCCGCGTTGCTGCGCACCGGCTCGAGGACATAGGCGCCCAAGTGATCGGCGAGGCGCGCGCGCCATCTGGCCACGACCCGGTTGCCCGGCTCGATCAGGGCGCGCCGACGGGCGCCGCCGCGCACCAACCCCGCGTGGCGGCCGCGGCAACGCGTCAGCAGCTGCACGACCGCCGCGCTTTCGCCGTGGGGCCGCGCGGCCAGAACGAAGGCGTCGTCCGTCCACTCCATGAAAGGGTTTTACCAGGACTCGCCGGCGTTGTTAGGGGGTATGCGCCTCATGCGTCATAGCGCAGCCCCCAATCCCGGTACCGGGCGGGATCGTCGATCCAACGCTCCCGCACCTTCACGTGAACGAACAGGTGGACGGGACACCCAAGGAGCTCGGCCAGCTCCGCCTGAGCCTGCTCGCGGATGGACCTGATCGCCCGACCCTTCTTGCCCAGCACGATACCCTTCTGGCTCTCCCGCGCCACGTAGATCGTCTGGTCGATGCGGACGCTGCCGTCCTCGAACGCCTGCCAGCGGTCGGTGTCCACCGCCAGCTCGTAAGGCAGCTCCTCGTGCAGGCGGAGGAATGCTTTCTCGCGGGTGATCTCGGCCGCCACGAGCCTTTGCGGCAGATCCGAGAGCTGATCCTCCGGATAGTGCCACGGGCCCTCGGGCGCGCGTCCCGCCAGATAGCCCGCAAGATCGTCGACCCCATCGCCCGTCAGCGCCGAGATCATGAAGACTTCCTCGAAAACGCCGCGGCCGCTCAGCTCCTCCGCAAGGCCCAGCAACCGCTCGCGTTTCACGGTATCGATCTTGTTGAGCGCGAGAATGGCCGTCCTGTCCGCCGCCTCGAGCCCTCTTATGATGCGCTCGCTGTCCTGGTCCACGCCACGCAAGGAATCCACGAGCACGACCACCATGTCGGCATCGTGCGCACCGCTCCAGGCGGCATCGACCATGGCCCGTTCGAGCCGCCGCTTGGGCGCAAAGATACCGGGGGTATCAATGAAGACGAGCTGGCTCCGCCCGGCGATGGCGATGCCCCGGATCTGGCTCCGCGTCGTCTGGACCTTGTGGGTCACGATGGACACCTTGACGCCCACGAGCCGGTTGAGGAGCGTGGACTTGCCGGTGTTGGGCGCGCCGAGGATGGCGACGAAGCCGCATCGGGTCCGGCCCACTGTATCTTCGGCGGGCGCGTCGTCACTCGCCATCGTGCCGCTCCCCCAGGCGCGCCAGCATCCGGGCCGCCGCGGCCTGCTCCGCCGCACGCTTCGATCTACCGGCTCCCTCCACCGGAGCCTGGCCCTCAACCACCACGGCCACGGTGAAGCGGGGTTCGTGCGGCGGTCCCTCGCTGGCGACAGCGCGGTAGGCCGGCACCGGCAACCCCCTGGACAGCGCCCACTCCTGGAGCGTCGTCTTGGCGTCGCGCGGCGGTCCGGTCATGTCCTCCATGAACGGCAGCCACAAGCGTTCCACCATGGATCTGGCCGCATCGAGCCCACCATCGAGGTAGACGGCGCCGAGCACCGCCTCCATGGCGTCGGCGAGGATCGTCGGGTTGGCGCGCAGCCCGGCATCGGCCTCGCCTTTGGCGACACGCAGATACCGACCAAGGTCGATCGCCTGGGCAACCCTGGTCGCCGTCTCGCGGCGAACGATGTCCGAGTACCGGAGGTTGAGATCGCCTTCTGGTTCCTCCGGAAAGACGTTGAACAAGTGCTCGGCGACGACCAGACCCAGCACACGATCCCCGAGAAACTCGAGACGTTCGTAGTCGCCCAGGCGCGCCCGCCCAACGGCGCCGGGGTGCGTCACCGCCTCGCCCAGCAACGGCCAGCGGCGAAAACGATGGCCGAGAACCCCGGCGAGCGCCTTAAGCGAAGCGTCGTGCGATCCGCTCACTAATCGACGGTGTTGAGAAGTCGGCCGTAACGGGTCGCGAAAGGCCAGCGCCAGACCTCCCACAGATGTGCCGAGCCATCCGTCGAATAGAACAAGAACTCGGCGCGACCGACGAAATTCTCGAACGGGACGGTCCAGCCGCTACGGCTATCGGAGGAGTTGTCGCGGTTGTCGCCCATGACGAAATAGTGACCGTCCGGCACGACGAACTCGCGGGTATCGTCGAGCGGACCTCGGTCGGCGAGCTGTTCGAGGGTGCGATAGCTGCGGTCGTTGGGCAGCGTCTCGACATACTGCGTCACCTTCTGGCCGCGAAGATCGAAGCCATCGATCCGCTCCCGTTTCACCGGCTCACCGTTTATATGGAGGATACCTCCGATCACCTGAATGCGGTCGCCGGGGAGGCCGATGATGCGCTTGATGAAGTCCTCGTGCTCCAACGGCTGCTTGAACACGGCCACGTCGCCGCGCTCGGGCTCAGTGGCGAGGATGCGCCCGGAGAACAACGGCGGGCTGAACAACAGGGAGTGGCGGCTGTAGCCGTAAGAGTACTTCGATACGAACAGATAATCGCCGACCAGAAGCGTGGGAACCATCGACTCCGAGGGTATGTTGAATGGCTGAAAAGCGACCGTGCGCACGACGAAGGCGATGAGAATCGCGTAGGCGAAGGTTCGGACGACCTCGGCGATGCCGCCGGAGCGTTTCTTCTTTCCCACGGATACTTCCTTGGTCATGACCGTCCCCTCGAGCCCGAGCCAGGCGCCGGCGCCGTTCCGTACCCGGTCTTGGCGCCGGCATCCTTTAGCCCAACGGGCGGGGAGTCGCCAGGGCTTCGATACAACGTCGTTCGAGGGCTAGTCTGCACCGACGCCATCGTCCTTCACCGCCGAGATGATGACGATGGCCTGTGCGAGCGGCGGATCATCGGTCAGGGAAACGTCGATCTGTGGCTTCATTCCCGTCGGGACCAGCTCGGCCAGGCGCTCCGCGGCCGGCCCCGTGAGGCGCATCGTGGGCTTGCCGGAAGGCAGGTTCACCACACCCAGATCGCGCCAGAAGACACCACGCCGAAAGCCCGTGCCGAGGGCCTTGGAGCACGCTTCCTTGGCGGCGAAGCGCCGGGCGTAGCTGTGGGCCGGGTTGGCCCGCCCGTCAGATTTGCGTCTTTCCTCGTCGGTGAAGCAACGGCGGGTAAAACGCTCGCCGAAACGATCGAGGGTGCGCTCGACGCGTCTGATGTCCACGATGTCGCTGCCGAGGCCCAGGATCATCACGCTTCAGGCGCTGCGCTCGCCGGAGGCCTCGGCCCGGGCCTTGTCCATGAGCGCCCGCATGCGGCGGATCGAGCTGTCCAGGCCACCGAATATGGCCTCGCCCACGAGGAAATGTCCGATGTTCAGCTCGACGATATCCGGGATGGCGGCCACCGGTCCCACGGTATCGAAAGTGAGCCCGTGGCCGGCGTGAATTTCGAGACCGATACCGGCGCCGTAGCCGGCGGCGTCCACCAGACGGGCAAGCTCGACCTCCCGCGCGTTCCCCTCCGCGTCACAGTACGAGCCCGTGTGAAGCTCCACCACCGGCGCGCCCACGGACAACGCCATATCGAGCTGGCGTCGTTCGGGCTCGACAAAGAGCGAGACGCGCACCCCCGCATCGGTGAGCCGGCGGACGAACGGAACCAGGTGGTTGTGATTGGCGGCCACGTCGAGACCACCCTCCGTGGTCCGCTCTTGCCGCCGCTCGGGCACGATGCAGGAAGCGTGCGGGCGATGGACCAGCGCGATAGCCAGCATCTCCTCCGTTGCAGCCATCTCGAGGTTGAGCGGCAAGTCGACATCCTGGGTGAGGCGCACGATGTCGTCGTCGGAGATGTGGCGCCGGTCCTCGCGCAGGTGCGCGACTATGCTGTCGGCGCCGGCCTGGGCGGCCAGGCGCGCCGCACGTACCGGATCGGGAAAGCGGCCATCGCGCGCGTTGCGGATAGTGGCTACGTGGTCGATGTTCACGCCGAGGCGCAGGGTCGACGTCATGGTCTCAGCCTCACGTTCAGCACAGTGGTCCGACAGCATCGGCCAGAGCCCGTGCCCGGTCAAGCAGCCGTGGCCCTAGCTGCGTGCCCGCCGAACCGAGTTGATGACAGGGCTTGCCCTTAGCGCGCCCAGGATCGTCAGCAGGTGGCGCACGTTCTCCACCTCGATATCCACGGTCATGTCGAAGAAGTCGACGTTCCGGTTCGTAATCTTCAGGTTGGAGATGTTGCCGCCGTGCTTGCCGATGACAGTTGCGAGCTCGCCGAGGCTGCCGGCCTCGTTGACCAGCACGACCGAGATCCGGCTGACCTGCTGCGCGCGCTCGCCGCCGCTGTCCCACGCGACGTCCAGCCAGCGCTCCGGGCTCTCGGCGAAGCCCGCCAGCGTGTCGCAGTCTATGGTGTGGATGGTGACGCCCTTGCCGGTGGTGATTATGCCGACGATACGGTCTCCGGGAAGGGGATAGCAGCATTTCGCCAGGTGAACCGCCATCCCCGGGATCAATCCTCTGATCGGAACCGCGTGATCGGCGGCCTTGGCCTTGCGGCGGCGGCCGAGGCGTGGTTCGTTTCCCTTGCCGTCGCCCTTCGTCCGGCCCCTGGGAATGACGATGTTGACGATTTCCTGCCCAGTGTGGCTGCCCTCGCCCACCTTGACGTAGAGTTCCTCGATCGTATCGGCGCGCAGGCGCTCGAGCGCGCCGCGCAGGACCTTCTCCGTGGCTTTGTGGCCCGCCCTGCGGAACGCCTTCTCGACGATCTGGCGGCCCAGGCTTTCGTATTGGCGCCGCTGCTCGTGTCTTACGAAGCGCCGGATCCGCGACCTGGCCTTGCCGGTGACGACGATCTGCTCCCACTCGGGCGACGGGGTCTGGTTCTTGGAGGTGAGGATTTCCACCTGGTCGCCGTTCTGGAGTTGCGTCCTGAGGGGCACCATGCGGCCGTTCACCTTGGCGCCGACGCAATGATCCCCCACCTCGGAATGCACGGCGTAGGCGAAGTCCACGGGTGTGGCCCCGTGCGGCAGGGCAAAGATCTCGCCCTTCGGGGAGAAGCAGAAGACCTGATCCTGGAACATCTCGAGCCTGGTGTGCTCGAGGAATTCCTCGGGCCCCGCCGCGCTCTCGAGGATCTCGAGAAGCTCTTGCAGCCAGCGGTAGCGCTTTCCCTCCCTGGGCGTGCCGGCGCGCTGCTTGTACTGCCAGTGGGCCGCCACACCCTGCAGCGCCACGGCCTGCATGTCGTCGGTGCGGATCTGGATCTCGATGCGCTGGCCCTCTGGTCCCAGCACGCCGGTATGCAGGGATCTATAGCCGTTCGGCTTGGGCGTCGAGATGTAGTCCTTGAAGCGGCCGGGCACCAAGGGATAGCGCCCGTGGATGACGCCCAGGGCGGCGTAGCAGTCGGGCAGCGTGCCGACGACGGCGCGAAAGGCCATGATGTCCGACAGCATTTCCATCCCGACCTGCTTGAGCTGCATCTTGCGCCAGACCGAGTAGGGCGTCTTGGTGCGTCCGGAGATCGCGGCCTCGATGCCATTGTCGGCGAGCAACTGCTTGAGCTCCTCGATGATCCTTTCGATAAGACCGCCGCCCTTGGCGCGCATGAACTCGAGCCGCTTGACGACAGAGTCGCGGGCGTCGGGATTGAGCTCGCCGAAGGCCAGGTCCTCGAGCTCGTCCTTGAAGTCGTTCATTCCGATGCGTTCGGCCAGCGGCGCATAGATCTCCATGGTCTCGCGCGCAATGCGGCGTCGCTTTTCGTCCGACTTGATATGTTGGAGGGTCCGCATGTTGTGCAGGCGGTCGGCGAGCTTGACCAGCAGCACGCGGATGTCCTCGCTCATGGCCAGGACGAGCTTGCGGAAGTTCTCGGCCTGCTTTGCCATATCGGATTGCAGCTCGAGCTGCGACAGCTTGGTCACGCCGTCGACCAGGCGGGCGATCTCCGCGCCGAAGTGCGCCTCGAGATCGTCGATGGTCGCGTCGGTATCCTCGAGGGTGTCGTGCAGCAGCGCCGTGACGATCGAGGCGGTGTCCAGCTTATAGCGGGTCAGGATACCGGCCACCTCGAGGGGATGGGAAAAGTAAGGATCGCCCGAGGCGCGGGTCTGGCTGCCGTGCACCTGCATCGAAAAGACGTACGCCCGGTTCAGCGCGTCCTCGTCGACTCTGGGATCGTATCCCTTGACCCGCTCGACGAGCTCGAACTGCCTTATCATCGCCTGTCCGCCTCGATCAGCGCGTGGCCCTCCGGATCCCGCGGCTGCCGCCCGGATCCAGCCGGCGACGGATGATGTCGCGCGGGAAACGATACCCTGGCGTCAGGAGTCCTCGCCGGTGTCGCCCTCGGCCGCGCCCTCTTCCTCGGCCGCGGCGATCTCCTCGAAGGAGACAGTCGCCCCCTCGCCTTCGGTCGCCTTTTTCAGGATTTCGCTTTCCGGGAGCTGCCGCTCCGCATCGATCAGATCGATGGTGTCCTCCTCCTCCGGCTCGTCGAACTCGACGTGCTTCTGCAGGCTCTGGACCAGGGCCTGGTGAAGACCATCGGTCTCGATGGTCTCGTCGGCGATTTCGCGGAGGGCGACAACGGGATTCTTGTCGTTGTCCCGCTCGACCGTGATTGGGGCGCCGGCGGAGATCTCCCGCGCACGCTGTGCCGATAGCATCACCAGATCGAACCGGTTCGGCACCTTCTCGATACAGTCTTCAACCGTCACACGGGCCATGCAGCCTTACTCCTTGCAAATGGGGCACAAATTATATAAGCGCGGAGCGACGTTCTGCCAATAGATTGGAGTCGTTCCAGGCTTCCGGATCCCCCTCCGGAATGGGCTCGACGACCTGCCCCGACGGCAGCATCGCGGCCATCTCGCGCACCGTTCTCCCGGTCGCCGGATGGCGCCATTCGGGTGCGAACTCCGCCAGGGGAACCAGCACGAACGCGCGCTCGGCCAGCCGTGGGTGGGGCAGCAAGGGCGCCTCGGCCCCGGTACGAACCAGCGGGCCGAACGCCAGCAGATCGAGATCCAGGGTCCGGGCCGCGTTGGGTTCGCCACGCCGGCGGCCGAACGCGCGCTCGATCGCGTGCAGCCGGGCGAGGAGCGCCTCGGGACCCAGATCCGTCACGATCTCGGCGACACCGTTCACGAACCACGGTTGTCCGGACCGCGGCACCGGCGAAGTGCGGTACCATCGGGACCGGCGCACCACCGATATATCCTCGGATTCCAGCTCACCCAGCGCCGCCTGGCAGACCCGGAGCGGCGGGCCGTGCACCCGGCTCCGCATGTTGCCGCCGATCCCCACGAGAATCACAGGCGTCTCCGTCAAAGATTGCATGGACAAGCGCCAAGCGCGCGCGTTAATTAGGGCAAGAGGACAGCATCACGCAAGCCCGGCGCCATGGCTCGGGACATCTCTATTGAGAGACCGCTGTGTGACGCGCCGGCTGACGGGGCGCCGGGCGGTCCTTCCACGACAAAGGTAAGATTGGACGTTACATGTTTCATCCGCAAGAGCGCACCGCGCTTTTCATCGATGGGGCAAACCTGTACGCAGCCGCAAGGGCGCTCGGGTTTGACGTAGATTACAAGCGCTTGCTGGATCTGTTTAAAGCAAAAAGTCATCTGGTACGCGCCTACTACTACACCGTCCTTATCGAGGACCAGGAGTACTCGCCGATCCGTCCCCTTGTCGATTGGCTTGATTACAACGGTTATACGCTGGTCACAAAACCCGCCAAGGAATACACCGACCAGTCCGGGCGGAGGCGCATTCGGAACAGCACGGACGTTGAGCTTGCCGTGGACATGATGGAGCTCGCTCCGCGCCTCGACCATGCCGTTCTGCTCTCGGGCGACGGTGGCTTCCGGCGGCTCGTCGATGCGGTTCAGCGTATGGGCACGCGAGTGACCGCAGTAAGCACCGTGCGGTCGAGCCCTCCCATGGTGGCCGATGAGCTCCGGCGCCAGGCGGACCACTTCATCGACCTGAAGGACCTTCAGCCGGACATCGAGCGCGCACGCGAGCGGCGCCCGGCGGCGCCCGCGAAGCAAAGCTACGAGGGCGAAGAGGGGTACGAGGATTACGACGACGAGTACGAATACGAGGACGACTACGAAGACGAGGCGGACGTCATCGATAGCAAATAGCCACGGGCGGGCGCCCTCGTCGAAACGCACCGTGCCTGAAGTGTCGAGCCCATCGTGACCCGAGTGCCCGCGCGCGATTGCGCGCTATGTCCGCGCCTCGCCGCGTTCAGAGAACAGAACCAGGTTGCATACCCGGACTTCTTCAACGCGCCCGTGCCGAGCTTCGGCGGCTCGGATGCCGAGCTTCTGATCGTTGGACTGGCGCCCGGGCTCAAGGGCGCCAACCGCACCGGGCGTCCGTTCACGGGGGACTATGCGGGCGAGTTGCTGTACGCCACCCTCGACGAGTTCGGTTTCTCGACGGGCGCCTTCGGGGCCCGGCCCGACGACGGCCTTTCATTGCACAACTGCCGCATCACCAACGCCGTGCGCTGCGTGCCGCCCGAGAACAAGCCGAGCAGCGCCGAGGTGCGGGAATGCGGACGGTTTCTGCGTGACGAACTCGAGGCCCTGCCCCGGCTCCGCATCGTCCTGGCCCTCGGCGCCCTCGCCCACGGCGCGGTGCTTTCGGCCCTGGACCTGAGGCCGAGCAGATACCGGTTCGCGCACGGCGCCTTCCATTGTCTTCCCGACGAGCGCTCGCTGGCGGACAGCTACCACTGTTCGCGATACAACACGAACACCGGGCGTCTCACCGCGGACATGTTCCGCGCGGTCTTCCGGGAAATCGCGGCGCGGCTGGGCCGTTGAGCGTCGCCGGGGTCGGAGCGGGCTCCCGCTCAGGCGAGCTCGGTCATCGTGTACACGCTCACTGGATCGTCGATGCCAGGCAGTTCGTAGGTCCCCACGTGGCGAAGGGGCTCGCCGCAGACACGTGCGAAACTCTCAGACGCGAGCACCGGACAACCCGAGCTCTTGCATAGGGCCTCGAGCCGGCTGGCGAGATTGACCGTGGGCCCGATCACAGTGAAATCCAGGCGGTCGGGCGCGCCGATGTTGCCGTACATGACCTCGCCCACATGCAGAGCGACCCCGAACTCGAGGGGTGGCTGGTCGTTCGCCTGCCGCTCGCCGTTGAACGCCGCCATGCCGGCTCGCGCGGCCCTTACCGCCTTGAGGGCCTGGTCACAGGCGCGGCCTTGGGCCTCTGGATCGTCGATCGGAAAAATAGCGAGCAGCCCATCCCCCATGAACTTCAGGATCTCGCCGCGGAACGCCTTGACCGGAGCGGCAAGCCGCTCGAAGTAGGCGTTCAATAGGGCGATGATCTCGTCCCGCGGCAGTTTCTCCGACAGGGCGGTGAAGCCGCGCAGGTCCGAGTACCAAAGCACCGCCCTGACCGTCACGCCGTCGCCACGCTTGATCGCGCCGGCCAACACGCGCAGACCCGTGCGGGGCCCGAGATAGGTCTTCATCAACGTCGCCGCGGTTTGCCGTGTCACCAGGATCTCGACGGGCGCGGTCAGCAGCCGCGAAACGCGGCGCAACAACCTCAACTGCTCCCGGTCGAACCCATTGTTCCGATCGGTCGCGAAAGCGACGGCGTGTTGGGAGCCGTCGCTGAATTCGAGGGTGAGAGCCAGATAGTCGGTCAATCCGCGTGTGCAGAGGTCCGCCAGTTCCCCTGCCCCTTCCGCCAACGGCGCATCGCGCAGCCGAACACGCGCCAGCGCATCGCCCCCTAGCACGTTCCGGGGCGAGCTGCCTGGGGCGGTGCCACCTCCGAAAGAGCCGTGGAAGCGCAGATGCTCCAGTGCCCGCGGGTCTTCCCGCCACCATTCGAAGACGGAACCGGTCACCAAGGGGTGGAGAGCGGCGATCTCCAGAGCGGCGAAGCCGACCCCGACCCGGGCCTGGTTCAACCTGTCGCACAGAGCGGCCAGCAGCTCGCCGGGGTCGGCGGTACGGCCGGCCTCGAACTGCAACCAGTCGAACAACGATGCAAACTTCTCCGACATGGGCGTGCTCGCCGGGAAAAATAGATCGACCGACCATAACGCGACCCGGTGCCCGACGACAGCTAATTATAAGTTGACGCTTAAATAAGTATAAGCTTAAATTATGCATGGATGCTGCCCTGCGCGCCATCGCCGATCCTACGCGTCGGCGGATCCTGGGTCTGGTATGGCGGGACGAGCGAACCGCCGGCGACATCGCCAGCCGCTTCGACATCAGCCAGCCGGCGATCTCACAGCACCTCAAAGTGCTGCTCGACGCCGGCCTGATTACACTGCGGCGAGCCGGCACAAGGCGCTACTACCGCGCCAACCATGAGGCGATGGCGGCTGTCAGGCAACTGCTCGAAGCGTTCTGGGCCGAGCGCCTGACGGCGTTGAAGCGAGAAGCCGAGGCAGAGCAGCGAAGACGTAAGGGGAAAACCGATGACTGAAGCTCAAGCTGAAACTGGGACCATCCGCCGCGAACTGTTCATAGACGCGGAGCAGGCCGTCGTATTCGCGTTCTTCACCGATCCCGACAAGATGATGCGGTGGATGGGCGTGGGCTGTGACCTGGATCCCCGTCCGGGCGGCATCTACCTGGTCAACGTCAATGGCAGCAACAACGCCCGCGGGGAATTCGAGGAGGTCACACCCAACTCGCGCCTCGTGTTCACCTTCGGCTGGGAGGATGAAGTATTCGGCGTGACACCCGGATCGTCGCGGATCGAGGTCGAGCTGAGTGCGAAGAACGGTGGAACGCACCTCTCGTTCGTGCACAGCGGGCTCCCCGAGCCCGCCGTCCCCCCACACACCGATGGTTGGACGCACTATCTGGGCCGGCTGGCGATCGCCGCCGCCGGCAGAGATCCCGGGCCGGATCCGAGGATCATCCAGGCCGCCGATTGATCGACGGACCCCCCGGCTTCCGCCGCCGGCGGAGCCCACGATGGAGCGGGCGGGGCCGCGAGGCGCCGCCCGTCCACCGTCAATCCGATCCGAGCCCGCCATAACACGCTGGACGGTTTGCCAGCGCCACCTGGCGCATGGGCCGACCGCAACCCTGCGCCGACCACCGTCGCGTCTCCCGAACTAGCCTGCCGAGGCGGTCGTCGCGACGAACAGATCCCGTCGGAGGAGTCCCTCTTCGATCAATTGAAGATCCATGCGTCTCTTGGCCCGCTGCTCGGCGTATTCTTCCTCCCCCAGAAGCTCCGTCAGCCTGTCCGCGCGCGCCTCTTCCTCGCGGACCAGGTCCCGGGCGGTTTTTAGAAACTCAGCCCGCAGATCGATGCGATCCGTGATCTTCCATCCGGTCTGTCCCAGCATCGTCGGGTAATCGACCGCGGTCTTCACGAATTCGGGTCCGAACCCGACACCTCGCTCATAGTCGGCGGGAGCGAGATCCGGGGGGACCCACAGGACCGTGAAGGCCATTTTTCCCCCGGGCCGAACCGCTTGCCTGCAGGCGCTCAGAACCGAGGTCTTCGCCTGCAGGCAGCACAACACGTCCGAGTGACTGACCGCGTCGAACCAACCGCTCTTGAACGGCAACGCCGCGCCGTCCGCGACGGCGAGCCAGCGCTCTCCGGCGAGCTGGTCGGCGACTGCCCTCATGGCCGCTACCCGCAATCCCTCCAGCGGAACATCCACCAGCGCCACGTCACAGCCGGTCGTAAGCGCCCAGTAAAGTCCCGGCCATCCAGAGCCGGCTCCGACCTCGAGTAGACGCGTTCCGGGGGCCAGTCCCAGCATCCGGGCCACCTGTTCAGCCTCGTTCCGCGTGGTCCAGCTCGTGCCGCCATAGTCGCGGTCGAACACGGCGCGTTCGATCTCCAGCATGACCTCAGACTGGGTAAGCCGGTACTTCCTGTCGAAGCGCTCCCGCGCGGCCTGTTCTTCGAGAGTCCTCGATATCTCCATGCCCCTTTCCCAGTTTCAAGGGCCGCCGGTGGCCGCGTCTACCCTTGCTCGCGCAAGAGCCGGCTCTTCTGGCGTTCCCAGTCGCGCCTTTTTTCGGTTTCACGCTTGTCGTACTTGCGTTTGCCCCGGGCAACGCCGAGCTCGACCTTGGCATAGCCGCGCTCGTTGAAATAGATCGAGAGCGGCACGAGGGTTACGCCCTCGCGCCGAACGGCGCCGATCAATCGATCGCGCTCACGCCGGTGCACGAGCAGCCTGCGGGGCCGGCGGGTGTCGTGGTTGAAGCGGCTCGCCGCCGCGTATTCCGGGATATAGGCGCTGAAAAGCCAGAGCTCGCCCTTGCGCTCGCCGGCCCAGGCGTCGGCCAGGCTCCCTCTTCCCTCGCGCAACGACTTGACCTCGGTGCCCGCAAGGGCGAGCCCCGCCTCGAGAGTTGAGTCGATGAAATAGTCGTGTCGCGCCCGGCGGTTCTGGACCGCGATCCGGTATCTCGTTTTCGCTGCGCGCGCGCCTGTGGCCTTCGCCATGGCCAGCTTAGTTCAACAGACCGGCGAACCGCATCGAATCCTCGACCGCCGCCTTGGTCGCATCACTCACCTCGACGAGCGGCAGACGCACCTCGGGACTCGATTTCTCGATGAGCGAGCTCGCGTACTTGACCGGTGCCGGGCTCGGCTCGAGGAACAGGGCGGCGTGCAGCGGATAAAGCCTCTGGTTTATCTCGATCGCCGACTGCACGTCGCCACGGCGCCAGGCGTCGTGCATTCCAGCGCACAACCCCGGCGCCACGTTCGCCGTCACGGAAATGCAGCCGACCCCGCCATTCCCGAGAAACGAGATCACGGTGGCATCCTCGCCCGAGAGCTGACAGAAGTCGTCGCCGATGGCCCGCCGCGTAGCCAACGGCCGCGACAGGTTGGCCGTCGCGTCTTTCACACCGATGATGTTGGGACAGTCGCCCGCAAGCCGCGCCATGGTCTCGACCGAGACATCGACCGCGGTCCGCGGCGGCACGTTGTAGATGATGATCGGAATGTCGACAGCGTCGGCAATGGCTTTGTAATGGGCGTAGAGCCCGGCCTGGTGCGGTTTGTTGTAATAGGGCGTCACGACGAGCGCCGCGTCGGCCCCCGCCTGCTTCGCGTGCCGCGTCAGCGAGATCGCTTCATCGGTCGAGTTCGAACCCGTCCCCGCGATTACCGGCGCCTTCCCGCCGGCCGCCTCTACGCACAGGTCGATGACCCGCTCGTGCTCGGCGTGGGAGAGCGTCGGCGACTCGCCCGTCGTGCCACAGGGAACAAGCGCGTCGGTTCCCTGCTCCAGATGCCACTCGATGACCGACTGAAAGGCTTCTTCGTCGATGGCGCCGCTCGTAAACGGCGTGATCAAGGCAACTATGGACCCGTGGAACATCTTCCACCCCCTTCACATAGGGCCTAGCGGGGTATCCCATCGGGACGATAACGGCAACACCTCTGCCCGGCAACCAGACCCACGTCAGCCCAGGTCCTCGGAGCAAGAAGGATAACACGCAATCCGTATGGCGTGCTGGACCGTCGCCGCCTAGACTCGCATGGCCGTGCTATACCCGGGCGGCAGCGGAGGCCCCAACATTCGAGACCCGATGATAGAAGTGTTCCGTCGAGGATTCGTTTTCCTCGCCCTGCTGTTGCTTCTGGCGGGAAATGCGTCGTCGAACGAGCTGGACGCGCACGACGCCGAGCTCTACGCGCGTGCTTTCGAGGCCCTCGACGAGGAAGACTTCGCAACGGCCCGAGCGCTGGCGGCGGAGGCACGCAATCCGCTTCCCGCGCAGGTGATCCAATGGATCGATCTGAGGCGCGAGGACACGGAAGCATCCTTCCTCGAGATCACCGAATTCATGGAAGCCCATCCCTCGTGGCCGGGCCTCTCGGAGCTGCGTCGCAACGCCGAGGACAGCGCCGCGGCGGCGGACGATCCGGCGGCCATCTCGGCCTGGTTCAAGCTATTCCCGCCGCTTACGGGAGACGGGGCGTTGACCTATCTCGACGCCGCGGGCGAAAACGGACCCGGTCGCGACTTCGTGCGTGGCGCGTGGGTCAAGCTGGACTTCACACCGGAGGCGGAACGTCTCTTCCTGACAGGCTACGGCCATCTGCTGACGCGCGACGATCACGCCGCCCGCCTCGATCGGCTGCTCTGGGACGAGCAGGACGAGGCGGCCGAGCGAATGCTCCGGCGCGTGGACCGGGACCAGGCCGCGCTTGGGTTCGCCCGCCTGACCCTGGCGCGCCGGAAGCCGGGCGTCGACGGGGCGATCGCCCGCGTCCCACCGTCCCTACGCGACCACCCGGGGCTATGGTACGAGCGCCTGAGATGGCGTCGCCGCAAGGGCCGCGACGAGGCGGCGAGAAGCATACTTCTGGACCCGCCGACCGATCTCGTCCGCCCCTACCTGTGGGCGCGGGAGCGGGACATTCTGGCGCGCCGAGCCCTCAGTCGCGGTTCATACTCCGAGGCGCACCGCTTGACCGACAACCACGGGATGGAGCGGGGGATCCATTTCGCCGACGCCGAGTTCCTGTCCGGTTGGATTCGCCTCGCATTCCTTCGCGACAATGAGGATGCGCTCGCACATTTCGAGCGCCTGTATGCCGGCGTGCGCTTCTCGATAAGCCGGTCCCGCGGCGCCTATTGGGCCGGCCGGGCGGCGGAAGCCAAGGGAGACGACCTGCTTGCCCGGAGCTGGTACGAGCAGGCGGCCGTTCACCCGACCACGTTCTATGGGCAGACGGCGCTCCACCGGCTTCGGCGGCAACCCCCGCCGCTCCAGCCGCGGCCGGCGAGTCCGCCCGCCGCGCGGAATGCGTTCGAGGAGCTCGAGCTCGTCCGCGTCGTCCGCATGCTGCACCGGCTGGACCAGGGCAAGCTGCTGCGCCCGTTCCTCACGCGGCTCGGCATGCAGGCGCCCCTGACCGAGATCGACCAGGCGCTCGTGGCCGAGCTGGCTCTGGAGGTGGGGCGGCCGCGCGAGGCCATTTTCGTCGCCAAATGGGCGCTCAAGGGCGAGCTCGACCTGCGCCGCTACAGCTATCCCCTCTGGCCGCTGCCGCGCGAGACGGATGGGCCGCCGGAGCCGGCGTTGCTGCTGGGACTTATGAGGCAGGAGAGCGGCTTCGACACCTATGTGACCAGCTCAGCCGGCGCCATGGGCATGATGCAGGTCCTGCCGTCGACGGCCCGGCGGATGGCACGCGATCTCGGCCTCGGCTATAACATCGAGCGGCTGATCGACGACCCGGATTACAACATCCGCCTCGGCACAGCATTCCTGGCGGAGCTGCTGGTCCAATA
>JBHICL010000008.1:0-20998 GCA_046759605.1 Alphaproteobacteria bacterium
CACCGTCGTCGCATCCTCCAACCCGGAAGGGCGGGCATTGCAGCAAGCGCGGACTGAGGACGGCATCACCATCTCGGAGGTGTTGGTGAACGCGATCGCCCGGCGCAATGCTTCTGGGAACGCGGCCGGTGTCTGTGGAGCGGTGATCGGCGCCACGCGCGATGATGTCGGGCGCGCGTTGATGGAGCGCCTCGGCTCTGCCTTGATCCTCGTTCCTGGGCTGGGAGCCCAAGGCGCGGATTACGGTGCACTAGCGAAGTTTCCATGCCCGCGCACCGTGATTCCCACGGCCGCTCGCGCAGTGCTCTCGACCGCCGGTGACGAGGCCACATTCCGAGGCACGCTGGCGCGTCAGTGTAACGACTCAATGCGCTTGCGTGACTGACCGACCGTGAAGCAGCATTGGCCCAGGCGGACGTTGCCTATCGCGATGGCCTCATATGGCGCCCACGGGCGATCCGCGCACCTCGCAACCAGATCCCCCTCGGAAGGCCCTTGACAAGATGCATCAAAAATGATACACAAGCTAAAGAAGGTACCTGCCGTTTGCTATAGAACGATTTCTGGCTCCGAACCGGTACGAGCTTGGCTCCTCGAGCTAAACAAAACAGATCGTTCGAATATCGGACGGAACCTTATGACCGTGGAATTCGGCTGGCCAATTGGCATGCCGGTATGCCGGCCGATGGGGAATGGATTGTATGAAGTACGCTCGAACCTTCCCGGAAACAGGACAGCACGAGTTCTGTTCTGTATTCACATGAATCAATTGGTGTTACTACACGGATTCTTGAAGAAGAGCAGGGGAACCCCGCAGAAGGATTTGGATTTGGCACGCAAGCGGCAACGAGAAGTGGAACAGTACGGTGGTTAAGAAAAATCCCCACGTTGGCTCGTCCCTGGAGGACTTCCTCGCCGAGCAAGGAATACTCGACGAAAGCGAAGCCGTTGCCCTGAAGCGCGTCATAGCCTGGCAGTTCGGCGCGGCCATGAAGCAGGAAAAAGTCACAAAAGCCCAGATGGCGCGCCGCATGGGAACGAGCCGGCCATCGGTCGATCGGCTGCTCGACCCGAGCAACACCGCGGTAACGCTGAAAACCCTCACACGGGCAGCAAACGCACTCGGCAAGAGCTTGAGCTTTCAGCTGTCCGAGCGCGCGCGATAACCACGTCGTCCCACGGGGACGACTCCCTTGCCGATCAGCATCCGGCCTCCGGGCCCGCGAGGGCCAGCATGCGGTCCAGATCGAGGTGCTGCTCCAGATGCGCCGCCAGCGCGTCGAGGGCGGCTTCCACCCCGGCCTCGTAGGCGACCTCCGAGCGGCGGCCGGGGCGCAGACGGGCGAGAAAGGCGGCGCGGAATCCGTCCGCGGTCAAGAGGCCGTGGACATAGGTGCCCATGACGCGGCCGTCGGCGCTCACCGCGCCGTCGGGGCGGCGCCCGGTCCCGGTCTCGAGCTCCAGGAACGGGCGCGCGCGGTCCGCTCCCTCGGTGCGGCCCATGTGCATCTCGTAGCCGCGTACCGCCTCGCCCCCCTGGCAGGCCACGCCCGCCACCTCGCTCAGGGACTTGTCGCCGCCGATCACGGTCTCGACGTCGAGCAGCCCCAGACCCTCCGCCGATCCCGGCGGTCCCTCCACGCCCATGGGGTCCGAGACGCGGCGGCCGAGCATCTGGTAGCCGGCACAGAGGCCCAGAACGTGCCCGCCCCGGCGGACCGCCGCGCGAATATCCACGTCCCAGCCTTCGCCACGTACGAACGCGAGATCGGCGAGGGTGGCCTTGGATCCCGGCAGCACGATGAGGTCGGCATCCACGGGAATCGGCCGGCCCGGCTCGACCACATCGACCCTCACGTCCGGTTCGGCGCGAAGGGGGTCCAGGTCGTCGAAGTTGGCGATACGGCTCAGGCGCGGGACCGCGATCAGAATACCGCCCAGGCGATGCTCGACGGCCGTCTCGCGGCCGGAGTCCAGCACCACCGCATCCTCGGCCGGCAGCCGGGCGGCGAGGCCGAAATAGGGGACGATGCCCATGCAGTCGAGCCCGGTGCGACCGTGGATGACGTTCATGGCGTCCTCGAAGAGGCTCGCGTCGCCACGGAACCTGTTGACGATGTAACCGTTGACTTGCCGGCGCTCGGCGCCGGACAGCAGCATCCATGTGCCCACGAGGCTCGCGATCACCCCGCCCCGGTCGACGTCACCCACGAGGATCACCGCAACCCGCGCCGCCTCCGCGAAGCCCATGTTGGCGATATCGCCTTCGCGCAGGTTCACCTCGGCCGGGCTGCCGGCCCCTTCGATCAGCACCAGGTCCGCCTCGCTCCCAAGGCGGCGGAAGCTTTCGAGCACCTTGGGCAGGAGGCGGGGCTTCAGGGCGTGGTAGTCCCGTGCCCGCGCGTTGCCCACGACCCGGCCGTGCACCACCACCTGAGCGCCCACGTCGGTCTGCGGCTTCAGGAGCACCGGGTTCATGTGAACGCCCGGGGGGACGCCGCAGGCGCGCGCCTGCAGCGCCTGGGCCCGGCCGATCTCGCCGCCGTCCGGAGTCACGGCGGCGTTGTTGGACATGTTCTGCGGCTTGAAAGGCCGGACCCTGAGGCCCCGACGCGCATAGGCGCGACAGAGACCCGTGACGATCAGCGACTTGCCGACGTCGGAGCCCGTCCCCTGGAACATCAAGGCCGGCGCGCCGGCCGTGGCCTCATTTTCCGTCAAGGGCCGCCCTCAGGGACGCGGCCCCGGGGCTCGGGACTGCCGGATCGGTGATGATCCGGCGCGGCGTGTAGACGGCGCCATAGTAGGCCTCGTTCCACTCATCGCGCTGGGTGATCACCGCGCCTTCGAACGCGCCACCGCCGAACAGCCCCTGTGTCCGCGCGTACGAGAAGATGTCGGCGCCGATGGCCGTGGTGGTCGAAGCCTCGACGTTGCCGCCGACGGGACCCAGCGCGACCGAGGCATCGGCGCCCAGCTTGAACTTGTTGACGAGCACGGCGTTCAGGCCTTTGTCGGTCATGATGGTGAACACCACCTCGGAGACCTGACCGCCGATCTGCAGGCCTATGGACGCCGCGCCCAGGGTAATGAACGCCGGCGAGCCCCATCTTCCATCCTCGCGCCTGGCGAGCAGCACGCCCCGGCCGCCCTCGCCCCCGAGGATGAACCCGCCCTTGAGAAGGCTGGGAATGATCACGATGGCCTTCGCCCGGTCGATCGCCGAGACGACGCTGGGGCCGAGCCTCTCGTCCCGCCGGAGGGCAACCACGGCCAGAGCGGACCGGTCCACCAGCTCCTGCTGCGGGGTCGTCGTCTGCGCTCTCGCGGCGGGGGTCGCCAAAAGGCCCGCAACCGCAACGGTTGCGATGAAGCCAGAGATACCTCGAACCATCTGTCGATCTCCTCGAAAGCCTTGATCCATCCCCCGGATATGGCGGCGCAGTCTACCGCGATTCGTTCAGAACTCGATGCCGGGCTGCGCCTTCACGTCGGCGCGGAAGTGATGCTTGACCATGGTCATGTCGGTGACCATGTCGGCGATCTCCAGGAGCTCCGGCTTCGCGTTGCGGCCGGTCACAACGACATGCAGGTCGGGCCGGCGACCGTCCAGGGCGGCCACGACCTCGTCGAGAGGCAGATAGTCGTAGCGCAGGACGATATTGAGCTCGTCGAGCAGGACCAGGCCATATCCCGGATCGCCCAACATCTCCCTGGCCGCCTCCCAGGCGGCGCGAGCGGCGGCGATGTCGCGTTGCCGGTCCTGGGTCTCCCAGGTGAACCCTTCGCCCATCACGCGGATCGTCACGGCGTCGGGGAACTTTTCCAGTATCGCGCGCTCCCCGGTCTGCCAGCGGCCCTTCACGAACTGCACGATGCCGACCCGCATCCCGTGACCGAGGGCGCGCACGACGAGGCCCATGGCCGCCGTGGTCTTGCCCTTGCCTTTGCCGGTGTGGACCAGCAGCAGCCCCTTCTCGCGCGTCTTCTTCGCCAGCATGCGGTCGCGCGCGGCTTTCTGCTTGCGCTTCTTCTCGGCGTGTCGCCGGTTGAGCTCGTCGTCCGACATCACCCCTCGTCCCTCTGTGGGCCCGCCGCAAGCCGGCCCAACCGCGCATGCGCCGAGTTGGATCGGGGCTGCCAGTAGCCGCGGCGCTCCGCCTCGAGGAACCGCTCGGCCATTTCTCTGAGCGCGGCCGGGTTGTGCCGGTCCAGGAAATCCCGAACCGCGTCGTCCTCGAGATAGGCGGCGTACACCATGTCGAACTGGTCCGAGCGTACCGCGTGCGCCGTGACCGCGAAGGCGAAGAGGTAATCGACCGTGGCCGCCATCTCGAAAGCGCCCTTATAGCCGTGGCGCATGACACCGGCAATCCACCGCGGGTTCACAACCCTGGCCCTCAGCACGCGTGCGATCTCGTCCTCGAGCGCCCTGACCTTCGGCGCGCAGGGCCGCGAGTGGTCGTTGTGGTAGACAGCGGGCTGGCGTCCCGAGGCGACCCGGACCGCCGCCGCGAGGCCGCCTTCGAACTGGTAGTAGTCGTCGCTGTCCAGGAGGTCGTGCTCGCGGTTGTCCTGGTTCTGCACCACGGCCTCGACGGATGCAAGCCGCCGCTCGAACGTAGCGTGCGCGACGACACCATAGCTTCCGTCCCCGCCGCCACCGCCATAGGCGTAGCCGCCCCAGGCCACGTAGGCGCGGGCGAGATCGGCCTCGCTTTCCCAGCCGCGCTCGTCGATCAGGGCCTGGAGGCCGGCCCCGTAGGCCCCCGGCCTGGCGCCGAAGATGCGCCAGCGCGCCCGCCGCGCCGCCTCGTCCGGATCGAGACCGCCTGCCGTGAGCGACGCGGTCTCCGTCCGCATCCTCTCGGCGATCGGGTTGTCGTGGGGGTCTTCGTTCGTGCGGTCGCCGACGGCGCCTATGGCGGCGTCGAAGAGCTCGATGAGGTTCGGAAAAGCATCGCGAAAGAAACCCGAGACGCGGAGCGTCACATCGACCCGCGGGCGCCCAAGTACCGAGGCCGGGAGGATCTCGAAACCGGTGACCCGCCCGGAGGCCTGGTCCCAGGTGGGGCGGGCGCCGATGAGCGCCAGCGCCTGGGCGATGTCGTCGCCTCCGGTGCGCATGTTGCTGGTGCCCCAGGCGGAGATGGCCATGGACCGCGGCCACTCGCCGTGTTCCTGGGCGTGACGCTCGACCAGCAAACCGGCGGAGCGCCAACCCAGGTGCCAGGCCGCCGGCGTCGGCACGGTCCTGGTGTCGACGGAGAAGAAGTTTCGGCCGGTGGGAAGCACCTCGGGCCTGCCGCGGGTGGGCGCGCCCGACGGGCCGGGCTCCACGAAGCGGCCATCGAGCGCGGCCTGGAGCCCCGCCATCTCCGCCGGTCCGCTCGAAAGAACCGCGGGTCTGAGGCGCTCGTCGATCTCGGCGAGCACCGCCAAGGTGCGGGTCCATGCGGCCTCGCACTTCCGCTCGCCGGCGATGAGTGCCGCGGCCAGACCCTCCAGGCGCTCGACCGTGTCGCCCGTGGTGCGCCACGGTCCGGCGACGCCGGGACCGTCGGCGAGCACGTGAGGGCGCGGCCCCGTCCATGGGGCGGCCATATCACAGTCGAGAGGATCGAAATCCTCGAAATCCAGGTCCCTCGCCAGCGCCCGGGTCAGCGAAGCGTGGCGATCGCCTCCGGCGCCCCGAGGCGACCGGACGAGGGCCGCGAGAAGCTCGGTGAGTTGCGACCCGTCGGGCGACTTGCCGAAGACGTGCAGGCCGTCCTTGATCTGCATCTCCTTGAGCTCGCAGAGATAGCCGTCCAGCCGGGCGAGCGCCGTCGCCTCGTCGGTGTCCGACGTAAGGCCGAGGTCGCGGTCGATGCCCGCGGACTCGGTGAGCTCGACGATCCGCCGCCGCAGGACGGGGAGCCTTCGCGGGTCCAGGTTGGCCGCCTCGTAGTACTCGTCGACCAGCCGCTCCAGCTCGCCCAGCGCGCCATACGTCCCCGCGCGGGTGAGCGGCGGCGTCAGGTGGTCGACGATCACCGCCTGTGCCCGGCGTTTTGCCTGCGTCCCCTCGCCGGGGTCGTTGACGATGAACGGATAGACGTGCGGCATGGGGCCGAGCACCGCCTCCGGATAGCAGCACTCGGACAGCGCCAGGGCCTTTCCCGGCAGCCACTCGAGGTTTCCGTGCTTGCCCATGTGGACCACGGCGTCGGCCCCGAAGCCATCGCGCAGCCAGGCGTAGAACGCGAAATAGCCGTGGGGCGGCACGAGCGCGGGGTCGTGGTAGCTCCTGACCGGATCGATGTTGTAGCCGCGTGCCGGCTGCACACCCACCGCGACGGCGCCCAGCCGGCCCGCCGGGACGGCGAACGCCGAGCTGTGCTTCACGAAGAACGGGTCGTCCTCGGCCTCACCCCAGCGCGCCGAGACCTGGTCACGCACCTCCGCCGGCAGGGCCGCGAAGAAACGCCGGTACTCGTCCAGCGCCAGGGTCTCGCGCACCTCGCGGCCGGTCACGCCGGCGTTGGTGGGGCCGGCGGCGAGCCACCGAACCAGGGCCTCGCCGTCGGCCGGCACCCGACCGGCGTCGTAACCCTGGGACTCGAGGGCGCGCAGCACCGCGATGGTGCTCGCCGGAGTGTCGAGACCGACGCCGTTGCCCAGTCGGCCGTCCCGGTTCGGGTAGTTCGCGAGCACCACGGCGATGCGTCGCCGGGGCGGCGGTGTGCGCCGCAGCCGGGACCAGCGGGCCGCGAGACGCGCGGTGAAGCGGACCCGGTCATCCACCGGCCGGTAGACGGCGATGTCGGCTTCGGTGAGCGGGTCGCGGCGGTCGAGCCCCTTGAACGACACCGCGCGGGTGAGCACGCGACCGTCCACCTCCGGCAGCGCCACGTTCATGGCGATGTCCCGCGGCGCCAGGCCCCGGGTCTGCGAGCGCCAGGCCGACTCGCTTCCGCCCGAGAACACGACCTGCAGCACGGGCCCCTCGCAACTCTCGAACGGGCCGGCGGTCGCGGCCGCCGATCCGGCCGCCGGGTTGCCCAGGGCGAAGCCGGTGGCGTTGAGGACGAGCTCGGGTCGCGACTGCTCGAACAGGCGCCGGATCGTCTCGGCGGCGACCGGGTCCTTGAGGCTCGTGGCGAAGATGGGGAGCGGGTTGAGGCCGTTCTCCGCGAGGGCGCGCATCAAGGCGTCCACCGGCGCGATCTGCGCCGCCTGCACGAGCGCCCGGTAGAAGACGATCGCGGCGACAGGGGCGCCCACCCTCCACTCCCGGCGCAGGTCATCGACCGTGGGGTGGGTGCGCGACGGCCAGTACAGCCCGGCGCGCACGAGCGGCGCGGGCTCGCGCCACGACGACCCGACACCGATGAGAGAGGCGGCGTATGCCAGGAAGCCGACCGCGTTGTCGATACCGCCGTGCACGAGATACTGCCACAACCGGTGGGCCGGTTCGGCGGCAAGACTCGTGAGCCGGGAAAGCTCCGCGTCGGGCTGATCGTCCCCGGGCAGGAAGGCGACGGGAATACGCCGCGCCTCCGCGACGGCGGCGATCTCGTCGACGCCATAGGGCCAATAGCCGCGCCCGCCGAGCAAGCGAACCACCACCAGCTTCGCGTGCTGGACGACCGTATCGAGGTACAGGTCGACGGAGACGTGGTGGCCCAATTGCAGGAGGTTGGCGAGGCGCAGGCTCGGTGCGGTGCCCGGCTGCGCCACCCGCCGCCGCTGGGCCGCGGCCAGGCATGCGATCTCGGTGTCCGCGGCGGTGAGGACGACGATGTCGCCGGGCGTCTGCCCGAGGTCGACGCCCACCGTGCCGTCCGTGACCTCGCCAGGGGTGGCCGCCAAGAGATGCATGATCCCACCCAGCCGGTCGCCGACGCGGACCCCGCGGCGCCCCGGCCTAGCCCGTTATGGCCGCGGTCACGGCGCGCCGGTCGAGCCCCTGGCGGCCGATGACCACCAGCTCCGACCGGCGCGGCTCACCCGGCGCCCAGGGTCGGTCGAAATAGCGCTGAAACCGGCCACCGACCCCCTGGACGACCTGACGCATCGGTTTGTCGGCCACGTTCAGGAACCCCTTGATGCGAAAGATGTCGAAATGCGCCACCGCCGCCACCAGACGCGCTTCCAACGCGGCGGGGTCGGTCACGGATCCGAGGTTGAGGGCGAAGCTGTCGAAGTCGTCGTGATCGTGGTCTTCCGCGCCATCGTGGTGGCTGGGCCGGGCGTCGGCGTCCTCCTCGGCGGCGGCGTCGAGGCCGAGGATCACGGTCGGTTCCAGCTGGCCGTGGCGTGCGCATACGGTCTTGACCCCCGGGCGCAGATGCCCCGCCACCAGACGCTCGAGGGCTCCCAGGTCCTTGCCGCCGGCGAGGAGGTCGATCTTGTTGAGGACCACCAGATCGGCGCATCGCAGCTGGTCCTCGAACAGCTCCTCGAGCGGATTATCGTGCTCCAGGCTCGGATCGGCCTCCCGCGCCGCCTGAACGGCGGCGGGATCGTCGGCAAACCGGCCCGCGACCGCGGCGTGAGCATCGACGATGGCGACGACTCCGTCCACGGTCACCCGCGTTCGGACCTCGGGCCACTCGAAGGCCTTGAGGAGCGGCTTGGGCAACGCCAGGCCCGAGGTCTCGATGACGACGTGGTCGGGCGGCCGGGACCGCTCCAGGAGCGCGGCGATCGTCGGCAGGAAGTCGTCGGCCACGGTGCAGCAGATGCAGCCGTTGGTGAGCTCGACAATCTCGTCCTCGTCGCACCCCTCGAGACCACAGCCCATCAGCAACTCCCGGTCGACGCCGAGCTCGCCGAACTCGTTGATCAGGATGGCAAGGCGACGACCCCCGGCCGCCGATATCAGGTGGCGGATCAGGCTGGTCTTACCCGCGCCCAAAAACCCCGTGACGACGGTCGCGGGTATCTTCCGCAGTGCGGTCATGTGCTCCAGGCCCTGTCCTTGATGGTGATCGGCAGCCCCGCGACGACGAATACCACACGGTCGGCGGCGGCGGCGACCGCCTGGTTGAGCAGGCCCGCCCGGTCGCGAAAACTTCGCGCCAGCGCGTTCTCCGGCACGATGCCCAGCCCCACCTCGTTGCTGACCAGAACGACGGGTCCCGATGCCGGGGAAAGCGCGGCCAGGAGCGCCTGGGTGGCCTCGCCGTCATCGCGTCCCGCGGCCATGAGATTGCTGAGCCAGAGCGTGAGGCAGTCGATCAGAACGGCCGTCCCCGCGATGGCGTTCCGCGATACGGCGTCCGGGAGCTCCAGCGGCTCCTCGACCGTGCGCCAGCGCCTGTCCCGCCGCGCCTTGTGCCGTTCGATGCGTTCCCGCATCTCCCTGTCGCCGGGCTCCGCCGTGGCGATGTAGACGGCGCCTTCGCAGCCGGTCTCGAGAGCACGGCTTATCATCGCCTCGGCGAGCGTGCTCTTTCCCGACCGCGCGCCGCCTAGAACGAGGGTGACGGTGGGCATCGCTACGGCCCGCCCGTGCCCGGCGAAGCCACGCCCCTAGAACCCCGTGGCGCGCTGGTTGACGTGCGCCACGTACCAGGTGCTCTCGCGGTCGGGAAGGATGTAGTGGTCGATGCGGGTCACGGAGCAGTTGTCGATGGTGAACCCGAGAGCGCGATCGGGGACAAGCGCAAGGGCGTGGCCCAGGGCGGCGCGGATCGTGCCCCCGTGGGCGACGGCCAGGATATCGCGTCCCCTGAGCTCCACGGTCAGGCGCTCGATCACGCCCGCCACGCGCTCCATCACCTCGCCGAAAGTCTCGCCGTTCGGCGGACGGTGATCCGCCGGCGCGAGCCAGAAGGGATGACGCCGATCCAGGGAGGCGTACACGTCCTCACGCCGGACGCCCTGCCAGTCGCCGAAACTCTGCTCGGCGAGGTCCGGTTCCACGATCGCGTCGGGAAGGGCGAGGCCCGCGGCGGCAATGGCGCCCGCGGTCTGCGTCGTGCGCTGCAGATGGCTGGTCACCAGGACCGCATCGGTGGGCAGGAGACGGGCAAGCGCGGCGAAGACCTCGGCATCGGCGGTGTCGGCAGGGGCGTCGGACTGACCGTAGATCCGCCCGTCATTGGGCACAGGCGCATGCCTGACCCACCACCATCTTGTGGCCGAGATCATGTGCCACCGCCGGCGATGATCGCGCTGAGCGCCAACAGCATTGCCGTCTCCGCCCCTTGCTGGGTCGCACCGAGCACGTCACCGGTATAGCCGCCGAGACGCCGCACCGCCAGCGCCACCACGCCGACGGCCGCCAGGGCCGCCACCGAAAGCGAGAGAACGACCGCAATCCAGCCGTAGCCGGCGAGCACGCCGCCCGCGACCACCGCGCCCAGGGACACGGCAAGCCCCATGCCCGGCCAACCCGGGCGGCCGGCATCCACGGCCAGACCATCGGTCCGGGCGAGGGGCGCGAGTCTCATGACGACCGGCAGCCCCCCCCGACTGGCCGCGGCCGCCGCCGTGAGGGCCGCCAGGACCGCCGCCGAACCCGCCGTTTCGCCGCCGAGGGCGGAAATCGCCGCCAGCTTGAGCCCGATGACGAAGATCAGCGCCAGGACGCCGAACGCGCCCAGCCGGCTGTCGCGCATGATCTCGAGCCTCTGTGCATGGCTTCCCGCGGCGCCAAGCGCGTCGGCGGTATCGGCGAGACCGTCCTCGTGGAGCGCGCCGGTGATGTACGCGTTCGCCGCCAGGGCCAGCAGCGCCGCCGCGAGCGGGGGAACGCCGACCCCCGCCGCGACAGCATAGACCGCCCCCGACGCGAAACCGATTGCGGCGCCGACGAGTGGAAACGCCCACGCCGCGGCGGAAATCCGCCGCGTCTCGTACGCCCCTGCAATGGGGAGCCGGGTCAGGAAGACGACCGCCGCAATCACGGATCCCCGTGACCGCGCCGGCTCACTCTCCCGCTCCCGGGCTTGGACGTCGGGTTTTTCGCTGGTCTTCATGGTCCGGTTATAGGACAACTTCCGAACGCGCAGAATGGAGCTTTCCCAATCCAGTGTCCATGGAAGAGCCAGCCGTTACGGCCAATTTCGACGAGTTCAGAACGCTTCTCCGCGAGCTGCCCGGCCCCGATCCGGACAGCGGCGCCAGGGCGGCCGCGCGGGAAGGCGAGCTTACGAAGCCGGCGGGCTCACTGGGGCGGCTGGAGCGACTCGCCGCTTGGATGGCCGAGTGGCAGGGCCGATATCCGCCGAAAATGGACCGGGCCCGCGTCACCGTGTTTGCCGGCAATCACGGCATAACCGTCCACGGAGTGTCGGCCTACCCCGCCGAGGTGACCTCGCAGATGGTGCAGAACTTCATCGCCGGTGGCGCCGCCGTGAATCAGCTTTGCCAGGTCGCGGACGCCGAGCTGCGGGTCTACGAAATGGCCCTCGATCATCCAACCCAGGATTTCCTCAAGGGCCCCGCCATGAGCGAGGAAGAGTGCGCGCGCGCCATGGCCTACGGGATGATGGCGGTCGAGGACGGCATCGATCTGATCGCGGTGGGCGAGATGGGGATCGGCAACACCACCTCGGCCGCGGCGATCTGCCTCGCGTTGTACGGCGGTCGGACGAGCGATTGGGTGGGGCCGGGCACGGGCGTGCGCGGCGAGCGCCTGGCGCGTAAGGCCGCGGTCGTCGGCGAGGGCGTGGCGCGTAACCGGAGCGGGATGGCCGACCCGCTGAACGTCTTACGATGTGTGGGGGGGCTGGAGCTTGCCGCCATCGCCGGCGCGATACTGGCGGCGCGAATGGGGCGGGTGCCCGTGCTCCTCGACGGTTTCGTGTGCTGCGCGGCCGCCGCAGTTCTCCACGCCATGGAGGCGCGAGCGCTCGACCACTGCCATGTAGCCCATGTCTCGGCCGAGCCGCCGCACCTCGCGCTCATCGGACGTCTGGGAAAGGAAGCGTTGCTCGACCTCGGCATGCGCCTCGGCGAGGCATCGGGGGCGGCCCTGGCCATAAACCTCGTGCGGTCGGCCGTGGCCTGCCACACGGGAATGACGAGCTTCAGGGAAGCCGAAGTGAGCGGCAGACGGTCCTGACCCGCTAGAACAGGAAACCATATGCCACCGGGCAGGATGCCGGTCGCTTGGACGCGAACCGGGCCTATATCCTATATTGCGGCAGGAAGGCGTTGAAAACGCATCGAGCACACGGCGGACGTTCGGAATGAGCGCTGGCCCCGACACGCAGGCAGGGATAGGCACTGAGTTCGACAAGTACGGCGGCGCGCAGGTCGTCGGAGCGCCGGGGGCCTTGCTCGGAATGACCGGGCGGGTCGGGTTGAGGCCACTCACGCTCATCCGCTGGGTCGCGATCGCGGGCCAGGCGACGGCTCTTCTGGTGGTGCATTACGGGCTCGGATTCGATCTACCGATCGTGCCGGCGTTCGCCGTCGTCGGCGCGTCGGTGGCGCTCAACGTCCTGATCGCTGTGCGCCGGCCAGCCCGCGGCCGCCTCAAAGAGACCGAAGCGGCTCTCCACCTCGCCTTCGACGTTCTGCAGCTGGCGGTGCTCCTGTACCTCACGGGAGGGCTCACCAATCCCTTCGCGCTGCTCATCGTGGCGCCCGTGACAGTGTCGGCGACCTTGCTGAGCCGGCGTAGCACGATTGCCTTGTGCGGCCTTGCCATCGGTTGTGCAACGGTGCTCGCCGTCTGGCACCAGCCGTTGCCGCTGGAGCAGGTCGGCTTCGAGCCGCCGCCGCTCCTGGTGGCGGGAACCTGGACGGCGGTGGTCATCGGCACCGTGTTTCTCGCCGTCTACACGGGCAGCGTATCGGAGGAACGCCGGCGGATGCACGATGCCCTGAGCGCCACGCAATTGGCTTTGGCACGCGAGCAACGTCTGTCGTCGCTCGGCGCGCTCGCGGCGGCGACGGCGCACGAGCTGGGAAGCCCCCTCGCCACGATCGCCGTGACGGCGAACGAGCTGGCAAAGGAAATTCCATCCGGGACCCCACTCGCGGACGACGTTACGATCCTGAGGTCCGAATCCGAACGCTGCCGCGAGATCCTTGCCGAGCTTGGCCAGCGCTCGGAGGCGAGCGGCGACGACCCGTACTCGGTACTGCCACTCTCCGTCCTGGTGGAGACGGCTGCCGAGCCGCATCGCCAGGAGGGTGCCGAGCTGAAGCTGCGATTTACCCCTCTGGACGACAGCGCCGAGCCCGTGGTCAGGCGGAGCCCGGAGCTGATGCACGGCTTGGGCAACATCATTCAAAACGCGGTGCAGTTTTCGCGCCGCGACGTCACGGTGACGACGGGCTGGAACGACCGGATGGTGACGCTGGCGGTTAGAGACGACGGCCCCGGCTTTCCGCCCGCGGTGCTGGACCGTATCGGCGAACCCTACGTCTCCAGCCGCCAGCGAGTCGACGGACACCTGGGCCTCGGCATCTTTATCGCCCAGACGTTGCTCGAGCAGACCGGCGCCGGGCTCTCATTCGGAAACGGCCGGAAGGGCGGCGCCGAGGTCGCGGTGTTCTGGCCGCGTGATAGGCTCGAGGCTCGAGGATCAACCCCGGAGACGGTGGCGTGATGGACCGGTGGACGGCCACGGAGACGAGGGAGACAAGGCACGATGGCGACATGACGTTGCTGATCGTGGACGACGAGAGGAATCTTCGCGAGCAGTTGGCGAAAGCGATGCAGAAGCGGGGGTTCAGCGTCATGACGGCGGCCAGTGTGAGCGAGGGGGTGCGGCTCGCCGAGGAGGACCCACCGGCCTACGCCGTCGTCGATCTTCGCCTCGCCGACGGCAGCGGACTCGACGTCGTCAGGGCGCTCCAGCGGGCGCGGCCCCAGGTCCGCGTGATAATGCTCACCGGGTACGGCAACATCGCCACTGCGGTCGCGGCGGTCAAGGCCGGCGCCGTCGACTATCTTCCGAAACCCGCCGATGCCGACGCCGTCATGGCTGCGCTCACCAGCGACCGTGAACCCTTGCCCCCACCTCCAGAGCGTCCCATGTCCGCGGACCGTGTGCGCTGGGAGCACATACAGCGCGTGTACGAGCAATGCGGCCGTAACGTGTCGGAGACGGCGCGGCGGCTCAACATGCACCGACGAACGCTGCAGAGGATCCTGGCCAAGCACGCTCCACGAGAATAGCGGAGCTAGGCTTGAGCGTCGTCACGACGGCGAGTTGGCCGCCCCGGCCAGCATGGCGTCGATCGCGTAGCCCTGGAACATCGTGACTCCGATGTCCTTGCCGAACTGCAACGCATCGTCACTCTCGCACCGGCTGAGAATCGTCCGCGCATCGCCGGACCTACGCACCATGTCGAACACAATCTCCCGGCCGCGGTCGTCGTCCACGAAGCCGTCGTCCCAATCGACTTTCAGGAAATCCACGCCCAGTCGGTCCCGGTCGATGAACGGGACCGAACTCAGGGTTATCCCTTGAATGCAAGGTCGGTAGCCGCGCTCTCGCACGAAATCGCGCGCGAAAGCGAAAGCGTCCATATCACCGAATACGTCCGCGAGGGGAAATTCGAGCACGATCGTCCCTCGCGCGCCCGTCCTGAGACCTTCGTCGAACTGTATGAACTCCGGGGAAAGCACCGTCGAGACGTTGAGGTTGATGGAGATATATCCGGCCATCGTGCTGTCGTCACTGCGCGAGATCAGGGACAGCATGCGACGGTCGAGCGTGTGTGTGAGACGATGGAAGAGCCAGCGGTCCGAGCGAAGGTTCACGTTTGGGGCGAGCTCGCATTGGAGTTGGGTGATCGAGACGTAGACCTCGTGCAGCACGGACTTGGGTCTGGCGTCGGCGGCCACGGCGCAGATGGGCTGCCGGCGCACCAGGTTGGACAGATCGGCCTGGGCCAGGGAGTTTTCGATCGCGCCCAACAGCGCGGGCGTCAGGTCGTCGAGATGCTCGGTGTCCGTCTGGGCGACGTCGCCCATCGTCTGGCGAACTTGCTCGCGGTGCTTGAACTCGGCATACAGCGCCTCCACCGCCTGTCGGAAGCGCCGGTAGTCCGTCTCCAGGTTGTGCCAGCTGCAGAACTTCGCGTCATTGCTTTCGTTCAGAACCGACAGGGGGTCTTCGCCGAAGAGGTGTCGGACTCTCGACACCGCGTCGTCGACGTGGGAGACGTCGCTGCCGAGGCAGACGAAGACGATGTCGCCATTGCTCAGGTTGAAGATCTGGCCGCTGTGCTGCTTGACGTGGGTCTCGAAAGTACTCGCCGCAATGCGGGCGTGGTGAGACTGCCGGTTGCGGGAGCGTAGCTTGGAGAGGTGGATGTGGACCGCGCGCTTGTTGGAACGATGACGCTCGATCTGCCTCAGATGATCCAGGAGCAGCTTCTCCTGGTTGACCACGACCTCATTTGCCTGGCGCTCAACGGCGCTCCGCATTACTGGGCATCCCTTAGAGCCGAAAGGCGCAGACTTCCGGGGATGCGTCGCGCTAAGCGAGGCGCATCCGGATACCCGCTTACAGCGCTTCCATTACGGTTTCGTTAATCAGCGGTCCGGTGCCAGGCGCAGCATCGTCGCTAGCCCAAATGGGGATATGACGACGAATTCTCACGTGTGTTCGGGAACCTGTGGTACCGTGGCTGCCATGTTGGGATGGCTGCTCGGCACAAGAAGCGAACCCGAACAACGTGAGACGCGGCCCGAGGGAACCGTGCCTCATGGAACCCGGGTCTATGCCATCGGCGACATCCACGGACGCCTGGACCTCCTGCTGTCTCTCGAGGACAAGATCCAGGCCCATGCGGTGGAGAATCCAGTCGATAGAGCGGTGGTCGTCTATATTGGCGACTACATCGACCGGGGCTATCAGTCCAGGGGCGTCATCGACCATCTATTGGAGCCACCGCGCCATGGCCTCGAACGGATCTTCCTGAAAGGCAACCATGAGGACTTCCTGCTCAGGTTCCTCGAGAACGTGGATGTCGGTCCTATCTGGCTGGTGAACGGCGGCCGCGAGACGTTGATGAGCTACGAGATCGCGCTCACACCGGCCGAGACGATGGAACAGATGTTCGAGGCGGCGCAAAAGGAGCTCAAAGATGCGTTACCGCCGAGCCATCTCGAGTTCCTGCGCGCGCTTCGGATCTCGCACGTGGAAGGTGATTACCTCTTCGTCCATGCCGGGGTTCGTCCTGGCCGTCCCCTCGAGGAGCAGAAAACCGAGGATCTCCTTTGGATCCGAGACGATTTCCTGGAAAGCGATGCCCGGCACTGTCACATAGTGGTTCACGGTCATACACCGTCCCGGAATCCGGAGCTTCGCTCGAACCGTATCGGCATCGACACGGGCGCCTTTGCGACGGGATGCCTGACCTGTGTCGTTCTCGAGGGGTCGACACAGAGCTTCCTGACGAACTGAGACCTCCACCGGAGTTGCCGCGCCGCTCGGCAGGCGCTAGGAAAAAGGCGGGAATACCCACCGAGAGAGCCGGCGCATGACGTTCAGCAGCCATCCGACCGGCGAGGTCGAGACCCTGAGGGGCGTAACCGTCCTGTGCGTCGGCGACGTTATGCTCGACCGTTACGTCTACGGTACGGTGGACCGAGTTTCCCCCGAAGCGCCCATCCCGGTACTCCGCGTCGAGCGCGAGACGACGATGCTGGGCGGCGCCGGCAACGTGGTGCGAAACCTTGCGGCCATGGGCGCTCGGCCGCGACTCGTCGCCGCCATCGGCGACGATGAAATGGGCTCCGCGGTAGAGAGGCTCCTACGGACCGACACCCATGAACACGCCACGCTGGTGCGCGCGCCCGGCCGGAGGACGACCCTCAAGACGAGGTTCATAACGACCGGCCAACAGCTCCTGCGTGCCGACGAGGAGGACACCCAGGCCCTGGCGAAGCCCCATTCCACGGAGGTCGCGAAAGCGGCGGCAGCGGCAACTCTTGCCTCGAAGGCCGTCGTCCTGTCCGACTATGGCAAGGGGTTGCTGACCGGGGAGGTCACCGGGGCTGTCATGGAGGCCGCGAAGTCAGGCTCGATCCCTGTGGTCGTGGATCCCAAGGGCAACGACTACCGCTGCTATCGAGGCGCGGACCTGTTGTCGCCGAACCGTAAGGAGCTTCACGAGGCGACGCGCATGCCGGTCGGCGGCGACGAGCAAATCATCGCCGCTGCCAGGCATGTGATCGAAAGCTGCGGCGTGGGCGGTGTGCTGGTGACACGCGGTGGTGAGGGGATGACCCTGGTCCCCTCGACCGGTGGAGCGACACACTTCTCGGCCCTGGCTCGCGAGGTGTACGACGTCTCGGGGGCGGGGGACACGGTGGTGGCGTTCCTTGCCGCGGCGCTCGGCGCCGGGCTGCCGGTCGAGAGCGCCGCGCGTCTCGCCAACGTCGCCGCAGGTATCGTTGTCGGTAAGGCGGGGACGGCTGTCGTCCGGCCGGACGAGCTCAGCGCCGCCCTGGACGGCGATGCGGATTCCAAGCGCCTGTCGCGGGAGGCCCTCCTCGACCGCGTCTCGTACTGGCGCGGGCGCGGCCTCGCGATCGGCTTCACGAACGGCTGCTTCGACCTGCTGCATCCAGGACACGTCGCGTTGCTCGAGCAGGCGCACCGAACATGCGACCGCCTGATCGTGGCGCTCAACAGCGACAGCTCGGTTCGTCGACTGAAAGGCCGCGGACGGCCTGTCCAGGATGCCGACGCGCGCGCCCGTGTGCTTGCATCGCTCGCTCACGTGGATGCGATCGTCGTTTACGACGAGGATACGCCCCTCGAGCTGATCGAGGCCGTGGGCCCGGACGTCCTGGTCAAGGGGGCGGACTGGCGCTACGAGGACGTGGTCGGCGCCGACTATGTCACGGCCCATGGTGGCCGCGTGTTGTTGGTGGACCTGGAGCCGGGATACTCCACCTCGACTACGATCACGCGGTTGGGCTGAGGCCCACTCCCTGCTAGATCGACACGCAGTAGACCGGTCTGCCGCTGGTCGTGTCGCGGCAGCTCACGCCTTCGACCGCCCGCATCAGCCGGTCGATCTCGTTGATGAGATTGTCGAGCTGCACGGCTCGGGCGACCATGCTCTCATCGACACAGCGACGATAGTCCGCGCCGGTCGCACCGTGTCGACGCACGCATGTGGCGTGATCGGTGGCCACCTGCTCCTCGATGTACTCGGTTGCCAGCCGCGTCAACCGGTCGAATTCGCTCTCCGGCCCCGGTGTGGCGCAACCAACGAGGAGCAGCCCGGTGACGAGAGGTCGCAGAATCGCTTTGAGCAGGTCGGCACCCATCCCGCGGTAGTATGACAGAGCCGCTCATTCGACGCGAGGATCCAGAACGGACTGCAGCCTGCTGGCGGACGAGCGCGCGAAACGGATCACAAGCGCCTTTCGACGGCTGGCGTGGAGTGGATGGCGAAAGGCTGGGCGCAGCTCCTCCGCGCCGTAGGCATCCGCCACAAGCAAGCCGCAGTCATCGGGCAGAATGTCAAACGGAAAGCCTTCCGGCACGGCGAAAAAGAGACGGTCGCAGTACTCCCGGTAGTCCTGCCACTTGCGATCCGCCTGGAAATCAGCGACCGATACCTTCACTTCGACGATAACCACCTCGCCGTCGTCGGCGAGCGCGATCACATCGGCCCTCCGCCCGTTCTTCAGCGTGAACTCGGTGAGCGTCGCATAGCCGAGGTCGAGGAGCGCGCGACAGACGCCACGCGTGACGCCGCGCGTAAGCGCCGCCATGTCTGTGTCGACTTCCGATGTCGAGATCATCGCGCCACGTTCGACAGGCCACCCTCGGCGTAGCGCATATTATAGCAACCTTCTCAGCCCGCGCCGAAAGCCCTTCGCGCACCGCCCCATATCAACTGTCCGGTCGTCGACAATCGGGCTTGGGGCTAGGCGGCTTCGTCCACGCCCGCGGCCGCGGCGTCGAGGGCGCGTTCGAACGCTTCGAGAAACTCGCGGGTATCTCCGTCGTCGGCGGAGGTGACCAGATTCTCGTCAACACTCACCCGCCCGGTGTCGACGCAAGCGCCGGCCTGCCGCAAGAACTCGTTGTCGTCGGTCGTGGCCGCCACCCGACGGCCGCTCACGACCTCGGCGGACGCCAGCAGCGATACGGCGTCGCCGATGGCGCCCACGGACTTGCCGGCGTCCACAAAAGCCTTGATCAGCCTTTTGGCGTGGGGATTGTCACGCAAAGACAGCACGCCTCGCGAACCACCGATGACAAGAAGCGCCAGGAAATCAGCCGACAGCACCTCCGACAGACTGGCATCCACCGTGAAATGGTGCCCCCATGCGTCCCTGTGCCATCCCTGGACAAGGCCGCCATCCGGGGATACGAGGCTTGAACGACGGCCGGATGCGAAAAGCGTCTTCTGACTGTCTGTCAGCTGCTGCTCGGCGAAACCGGCCGCCACGAGAATGGCGACAGGCAGCTTCTTGGCGGAGTCGGACATCGGGCCTCCTGTGTGGCACGCTATGGCACGCGGAACGGGGACCTGGCCCCGGTATTGCCGGCGCCTGCTCTTTCTCGTCAGCACCGTTGCGACGGCCACCTCGCGCCGGCTGGCATGCGAGACACATGATCGCGGGAGCCAAGCAGGATATCCGCCACCCTGTCTCGGGTCCGCGGTCGGGGCGGGTTGGCTCGGCGCGGAATGTAGGGGGGATGGCACTTGCTTGTCAATACAAGGATCGTCCAATGGGCCGAGAATACCAATAAATGCGCCGGTGATTTTTTGGTACAACAGCGTTTATTCCCTTCGAAATCTCGACAGTCTCCCTTGAAGACTGTACTTCTGTCCATTCGTCAATAAAACCCAATAGAAGGTCGATACTTGACCGAATGATGAACGATCGTCAGGTTGCCTGAGAGGGCTTTTCAGCGCTTTGCGATGCAACGACCGACCTTCGTTCATTTTGCTGTCCTGATCCTGTTGGCCGCGATCTGGGGCGGCTCGTTCCTCGCCATGAAAGTGGCGGTGGAGACGGTCCCGCCGCTTACCGTGACGGCGGGCAGGTTACTCCTCGGAGCCGCCGTGGTGTCCGGCTTCGTCCGTTGGCGGGGCCTCCGACTGCCAGGGACAGCGAACCGGGACGGGTTGGTTCTGTGGCGCCGGGCCGCTCTCATCGGCGCGCTGAACACGGTGATCCCTTTTACTGCTGTGACGTGGGGGGAGCAGTTCATCGCGAGCGGCGTCGCCGCGATCCTCATGGGGACGATACCGCTCTTTGCCGTGATTCTGGCCCATATTTTCACGCCCGACGACAAGGCAACCGTTGGCAAGGCCCTGGGCGTGATGACGGGTCTTTCCGGGTTGGTCCTGCTCGTCGGCACAAGCGCGCTAGCCGGCTTTCATATCGGCCTTCGCGGGCAAATGGCCGTCATCGTGGCAGCTCTGTCGCACGCCGCCTCGGGCGTGCTGGTCTACAGGACGTCCGGTCGGTTGCGGGCGGAGGTGTTGACGGCGGCGGTTCTTCTGAGCGGCGCGGCCCTCGCGGTGCCGCTCGCGCTTCTCGCCGAGCAGCCGTGGACTGTGCGACCCTCGGCAGACGCCGCATTGGCGATCGGCTATCTCGGACTGGCCGTCACGGCGCTTGCGTTCGCGCTTCGCATCCGCCTGATCGCATCGGTTGGTTACACGTTCGTGGCCCAGTCCGTCTACCTCATCGCGCCCTTCGGGGCGCTCTGGGGCTGGCTGATCATGGACGAACGGTTGACCGCCAGCGCCGTCGGCGCGCTGGGACTCATCCTGCTGGGAATCGCGCTCAGCCGGCTGGGCGATTTTCGCGTTCTTCGGCGTTCCTGGCCCCGCTTGCGGCGGGACCGACAAGGCTAGCAACGAACCTCCTCGGTCCCGCGGCGTCTCCAGACATCTCGCTCACCACGGCACCCGGGGACCAGCGCCGTCCGCTCACCAGATCATGGCGCTCTTCGGCTTTTGCGGGCCGTCCAGCTCCTGCAGCTTGGTGAAGAGCTCCCATTCGTCCATCGGCGTGAATCTGATCGCGAGGAAGCGGTACGTTGCGCGCAGAGTG
>JBHICL010000009.1:0-20573 GCA_046759605.1 Alphaproteobacteria bacterium
GCGCCTCGTCGAGGCGGGCCACAACGTCACGGTCTATAACCGTACGGCGGCAAAGGCGGAAGCCTTGGCGCGGCTTGGCGCCGCAGTGGCGGCGACACCCAGGGAAGCGGCCCACGACGCCGCGGCGGTCCTCGCGATGGTCGGCGACGATACGGCGTCGCGGGCGGTGTGGCTCGGTCCGGATGGCGCGCTCGCCGCGCCCATCGTCGAGGGAGGTTTCGCGGTCGAGTGTTCAACGCTCTCCCATGACTGGGTGCTCGAACTCGCCCGCATGGCCGGCAAACACGGGCTGCGCTATCTGGACTCTCCGGTGACCGGCCTGCCGGAAGCCGCGGCGGCGGGGGAGCTGACCCTGCTGATGGGCGGCGCCCCGGCGGACATCGAGGCGGCGAGGCCGATCCTCGAGCCGCTTTGCTCGGAGATCATTCATTTCGGCCCAATCGGGGCCGGCACCGCTTACAAGCTGGTAGTCAACCTGATCGGCTCCATCCAGATCGCATCCGCGGCCGAGGGCATGCTGATCGCCGAGAAGGCCGGTCTCGATCCGTCCCAGGTGGCGGAGGCGTTGGCACGAGGGGCCGCGGCCAGCCCCCAG
The DNA here is from genome assembly GCA_046759605.1 of Alphaproteobacteria bacterium. Classification (GTDB taxonomy): domain Bacteria; phylum Pseudomonadota; class Alphaproteobacteria; order UBA6615; family UBA6615; genus JBHICL01. The sequence goes on from JBHICL010000009.1 coordinate 596, forward strand.
GTCGTCCGCAACACCCGCCGCATGGTCGAGGAACGCGAGGATGTCGCGTTTTCCGGAAGGTGGCGCCTCAAGGACGTGCGCTACGGCCTGGCGCTGGCGGAGAAGGTGGGACAGAGCGCCGCCTTTGGCCGCGCCACCGCCGCGGCCTATCAGGATCTCGTCGATCGGGGCCTCGGCGATCTCAACGAAAGCAAGGTGATCGACGTTCTGCGCTCGTGAACGCTCCGCCCGACCGCCTGGATCACTTGCCGATGTCCTCGTCCCACAGTTCGGGGTGCTCGCGGATGAAGTCCGCCATCATTGTTCTACAGGCGTCCAGGTCCAGGTCGACCACCTGGACGCCGTGGGCCTCCATGAACGCCCGTGCCCCGGCGAAGGTCCTGGACTCGCCGGCCAAGACGCGGACGATCCCGAACTGCACGATGGCGCCCGCGCACAGAAAGCACGGCATGAGCGTCGAGTAGAGCACCGTATCGTGGAAGCGCCCGATCCTCCCCGCGTTCCTCAGGCAGACGATCTCGGCGTGGGCGACGGGGTCCCCGTCCTGGACGCGGCGGTTGTGTCCCCGGCCGATGATGTCGCCGGCCCTGACCAGCACCGAGCCGATGGGAATACCACCCTCCGCCGCGCCCCGGCGCGCCTCCGCGATCGCCGCCTTCATGAACTCATCCATCGTGGCGCTCCCCTCTCGCCTCGAGCGCGTCGCGGGTCCGCTTCTCGTAGCCTTGGCGGTTCACCCTCTCAGCGACCTCCGCGAAGTTGTCGGGCGAACCGGTGATGCCGTGCCCGTCGACGACCCGGTTATAGAGGTTGAACAGGGCGCAGATCGCGACCGCGTCGGCGAGCGCCTGCTCGTCCCAGCCGGCGGCGAAGACGGCGTCCGCATCGGCCTGCGTCATGCGCGACGGGCTCTGGGTGAGCTTTTCGACGTAGCGCAGCACCGGCTTCATCCGCTCCTCGACGTTCGCGCCTTCGACGTCGTCGAGCAACGCGCGCAGCAGATCGGGTTCGACGCCCAAGTCGGCCGCGATGGCCGTGTGGGACCCGTGACAATACCCACAGCCATTGAGGCCCGACACATAGGCCGCGATAAGCTCGCGCTCCGCGGCGGAGAGTGGCGACGGCCCCCGCATCAGGAGCTGAGTGAACCGGGCGAGCGGCAGGTAACGTTCCGGCTGGTGAACCATGACATCCCCCACGCCCGACGCATCCTCGAGAAAGCTGAAAAACGGCATGCTATCCTCCCGTTACCCATCGCCCACGGTGCGCGGGCGGTGCAAGATTCGCCGCTCGCCACCTCGCCGGCAAGCCCGATGTTGGCACATTTCGCCTGGTTGGCTTAGAAGGACCGTCGATGACCTTGTTCCTCGATCAAGACCAGGTCCGCGCGCATCTGCGCATGGAAGATCTCATCCCCGCCATGGAGAAGGCGCTGGTGGACTTCTCGGCCGGGCGGGTGGTGCAGCCCGTCAGGTCGGGCATAGAGGTGAAGGAGCACGGCGGCTTCTTCTTCTGGATGCCGGCGCTCGCCGGTGGAATGGGCGTGAAGCTGGTGACCTTTTATCCGCCCAACGCCGAGCGCGGACTCCCGACGCACATGGCCCTGGTCGTGCTCCTGCGGCCCGAGACCGGCGAGCCCCTCGCGGTCATGGACGGCGGCCTGATCACGGAAATGCGCACCGCCGCTGTCTCCGCCGCCGCGACCCGGCTGCTAGCGCGGCCCGACGCCGAGATCCTGGCCGTCCTCGGAAGCGGGGTCCAGGCCCGCAGCCACGTGGATGCGCTGCGGCACGTCCGCGACTTCAACGACATCCGGGTCTGGAGCCGCACGCCGGAGCACGCGTTGCGCTTCGCCCGGGAGATCGGCGCGCGCGTCGCCTCGGCCGAGGAGGCCGTGCGCGACGCCGACGTGGTGGTCACGGTGACCAACGCGACCGAGCCCGTGCTCCGTGGCGCCTGGCTCAAGCCCGGCGCCCACGTGAACGCGGTCGGCGCCTGCCGTCCGGACTGGCGCGAGCTCGACGACGAGGCGATGGCGAGCGCGGTCTACGTGGACTCGCGAGAGGCGGCGCGGAAGGAATCCGGCGACGTCATTCTCTCGGGCGCCGCCATCCACGCGGAGCTGGGTGAGGCGCTGGCGGGCTCCAGGCCGGCGCGGACCGGGGAGACCACTGTCTTCAAGTCGCTCGGTCTCGCCGTCGAGGACGTGGTCGCGGCGACCCTCGTCTACGAATCCATAAGTGGTGAAGCAGCCTAGGCGGTCCTCACTCTGCTCGCTCGACGCGGATGGGATCGCCGTCGCGCACCGCGCCGAGCGCCGTCACGTCGTCCAGCGCCCGGCCCCAGATGTTGGTGGGCGCGGCCAGGCGGATCTCGTCGCCTCGGGAGATCGGCGTACGCCCGAATCCGATGGCGATGGACTCCCCCTCGACCCAGAACGCAAGCTCCCCCGCCTCGACCACGTCTTTTGCATCCGCCTCCCGCCCGACGCTCACCGGTGTCGAGAAGTACACCTCCTCGCCCCAGGTGCGCGCTTCCGAGGTGAACGGAAGGCTCTCGTAGATGGCCGTGGCGGTAGGAGTGTCAAACAGCTCGGCGATGATCTCGACCGAGCCGATGGTCATTTTGAGCTTTCGCATCTTCCGGGCCCATCATCCGTCGCCGCTTGACACGAGGGACGGCGGCGTATCTGTCTAGCACGGTCCATCCGCCCGAGGCACGGGATAAGACGGGAGGCGTCATGACCGAGCGCTATTTCGACGACTTCGAGGTCGGCGAACGGTTCGTGAGCCGCGGCGTGACGGTCTCGGAGGGACAGATGCTCGACTTCGCGCTCGCCTACGATCCACAGCCCTTCCATATCGACAAGGAGGCCGCCGGCAAATCCCACTATGGCGGGCTGATCGCAAGCGGCTTTCAGACCCTTGCCCTCGCGTGGCGAATGATGGCCCAGGAGAACCTGATGACGGCCTGCTCCATGGGCTCGCCGGGGATCGACGAGCTACGCTGGCTCAAGCCCGTGCGGCCGGGGGATACGGTGCACACGGAGGTCGTGGTCACGGACAAACGGCCCTCGGACTCGAAGCCAGACCGCGGCGTTCTCATGATGGCCTACGAGATGAAGAACCAGACCGGGGAGGCCGTCCTGAGCTTCACCCTCATCCACCTCGTGCGGCGTCGACCCGGCTAGCCGGAACGGCAGCAACTCACCTGCCGTGACGGTACAACCAGGAAAGCCGGAGCAGGCTGAACACAAAGGCAAGGAAGGCCCCGAGGATGAGACCCAGGTAGGCCGTCTCCTCAGGCGTGAACGGCCAGCCATCGGAAAACATCGCGACTCTCCCACAGTCTCCGGCCGGCATCGTAGGGCCGGGCCCCGCGGGAACCATTGAGATGTGTCAATGGGTCAGGCGCCGCGACCAATCACCGGGGCGTGCTCTGCTATAGTGGCCGGCATCGGGCCTCGCGGCGCCATCGTGGATGGGGCCGTGGATACAGGGAGAATGGCCATGGCCGATATACGAGCCGGGCGACCGGCGGTGCACACGCCCAACGAACTCGCCCTCTTCGAACCGAGCCCGCGCCGCGTCCGCGCCGTCTTCAACAAGCAGGTCGTCGGCGACAGCAAGCGGATGATGCTGCTCCACGAGCCGAAGCGGCTGCCGGTGTACTATTTCCCGAAGGAGGGCGTGCGGTTCGACTTCCTGGAGCCCAGCGAGCACACGACCCATTCCGAGTACAAGGGTGAGGGCGTGTTCTGGCACGTGCGCGTGGGCGATCGCGTGGCCGAGAACGCGGCCTGCTCCTTTCACGGCCCGCCGGAGGGCGGACCCGACCTGGCCGGGCACGTGACCTTCGAATGGGGCCGGATGGACCGCTGGTACGAGGAGGACGACGAGGTCTTCGTTCACGCCCGCGACCCCTACAAGCGCGTCGACGTGCTGCACAGCTCGCGCCACATCCGCGTGGCGGTCGATGGCGTCACCGTGGCCGAGACCCGGCGGCCGTGCCTGTTGTTCGAGACCGGACTTCCGACCCGCTACTACATCCCGAAGGAAGACGTACGCACGGAGCTCCTCGAGGAGTCCCGACACGTGACGCGGTGTCCGTACAAGGGCGCGGCCAACTACTACTCGCTCAGGATCGGCGACAAGCTGCGCGAGAACCTGGTCTGGTACTACACCTACCCCATACCCGAATGCCCCAAGATCGAAGGCCTGCTCTGCTTCTTCAACGAGAAGGTCGACATATACGACGACGACGAGCTTCAACCACGGCCGCTGACGCCGTGGTCGTAAGGAAAAGCAAAACACAGCCCGGGAGTGGGCACATGCTTGGTGCGATCGCCGGCGACATCATCGGCTCCATCTACGAAGGCGACCCCATAAAAAGAAAGGATTTTCCACTGTTCGACGACGCCTGCACCTTCACCGACGACACCGTCTTGACCGTCGCCGTCGCCGACTGTCTGATGAACGACGGCGACTTTGCCGATTACCTGCGTACCTACGCCCGCAGGTATCCGCACTGCGGCTTCGGCGGCATGTTCCGCCAATGGGCCTTCGCCGAAGACATGGCTCCATATGGCAGCTGGGGCAACGGCTCGGCCATGCGCGTGAGCCCGGTGGCCCACAAGGCCCACGATGAGCGGCACTGCCTGGATCTCGCGGCGCGATCCTCGGTGGTGACCCACGACCATCCCGACGCCGTTGCCGGCGCCCAGGCGGTCGCGCTCGCCATGTGGCTCGCGAAGGAGGGGAGGGACGCGCGCGCCATAGCCGAAACCGTCGCGGCCCGCTTCGGCTACGACCTCACGGCCACCGTGGACGAGATCCGCGGGACGTACACGTTCGATGTGTCGGCGAAGGGAACGGTGCCCCAGGCGATCGTATGCGCGCTCACGGCATCGGACTACGAGGACGCGGTTCGCAACGCCGTCTCACTCGGCGGAGACAGCGACACTCTCGCCTGCATCGCCGGCGGGATCGCCGAGATCCTGCACGGGATACCCCGCGCTATCGCCGATACGGCTATGGATCATCTGGAGGACGATCTCAGGCAGGTGGTCGAGCGCTTCCGGGCGTAACGCCACCTCGCGCGGGCATCAGGGCAGAAGCTCGGGGCCGAGCATCCAGGCGAGCGACCACTGCCCGCCCGCGCCGCGTTCCAGGCATGCGATGCCCGCTGACTGAAACGTCGCGATACCCGGCCCCTCGCGTCCGGTCAGCAGGCGTCCGGCCAGCCTGCCCATGAAAGGCAGGTGACCGACGATCAGCGTGTCCTGGTCCCACACCGAGGCCTCGCGCGCCCATGGCTCCACGGGATCGTTCGGGCCGAGGCGCGCGTCGGTTTCGAGGGGAATACCCGGGGCGACGGCCGCGGCAACGAGCTCCGCCGTCTGTTCGGCGCGCAGCTTGCCGCTGTGCACGACGCGCCGGACGCGCATGCCTGCCGCGTCCAGGAACTCCGCCAGACGCCGCACCTCCTGCCGTCCCGCCTCGCTCAAGGGACGTGCGGGATCGACATCCGAGGTGACTGCGTCTCCATGGCGCATCAGATACACTTGCAATGGAGACCTCCTCCGCGTCGAGAAACCCAGGGACCGTGTCGGCACGAACGCGCCTGTCAGTTTATGCCAGCCGCATGCGGCGCGGCTATGCGGGGCTTTCCTCGCCGCGAAGCGCGGCGGGCTCGGTGGGCGCTCCGCAAACGCGCTAGGCAATGGGGGCACCGGCCGGTAGCATTGCGGATGGCCTGTACGGCCCACGCTACGTCGGAGTTTGGCGATATGGTGTTCAAGTTCTTGCGCGGCCTAGCGGGGAGGACGGAAGGCGGGGCCGAGAAGCCGGGACCGCAGGTGGATTACAAGGGCTTCTCGATCCAGCCCGCGCCGCAACGGCAGGGCTCAGGCTGGAATACAGCCGGCGTGATCTCGAAAGAGGTCGAGGGGGAGGTCAAGACGCATCACTTCATCCGTGTGGATACCCACTCGAGCCGGGACGATGCCGAGTCCTTCTCGGTGACCAAGGCGAAGCAGATCATCGACGAGCAGGGAGAGGCCCTGTTCAGAGAGAAATAAGAGGGGGACAACAGCGAGCCTTCCCGGACCAGGCCGCCCCCGGCCTCAACGCGCCGTGACACCGTGGAGGAGGATCGGACGCCGCAATGCCGTGGTCTTGGCAAGGGGCCGATGCGCTCGAATACCCATACACCCCTTTCGCCGCATTGAGACGCCCCACCGGCTCTGCTATGAATCGCGCGCGCGTGCAAGGGGAGGAACGAGGGAAGTGACGGGTCTGATGCGCAGGCTCGCGGTGGCGGTGATGGTGGCCGCGCTGCCGCTGGGTGGCGCTGTGGCGGAGGGCCAGCTGCAACTCACCGATGAGGTGAAGGCCCGCCTCGGCGAGCTCGTGGTGCTGCGTGGCGATGGCGTCGGCCCGTCGAACTTCGACGGCCGTCCAGTGGTCGTCACCTTCTTCGCCAGCTGGTGTCCGCCGTGCGCGGCCGAGTTCCGGGAGATCGGCGCCTACATCGAGGAGGAAGGACCGGACAAGATCAGCGTCATCGCCGTCAACTGGATCGAGGATTTCGTGGGACCGCCTCGACAGAGCCGCTTCAACCGGATGCTCGGCCTCATACATCCGACCATTCCCGTGCTCAAAGGCGACGCGCGGACGGGGGAGGATTTTGGCGGCGTTCTGAGCATCCCGGCGGCCTATATCTTCGACGCCGAAGGGCGGGAGGTGTTTCGCCTCGGCGGCGATGCCGGACCGCACGGGCGCCATTTCCTGCGACGCGGTCAGCTCGCCTCGGTCATCGACGGCCTGTCCTGAGGCGTTTGATTTGTCACGGTTCTTGCATATACACCTCGGTAGAGGGTAAATGAGCGCCAAAGCAGGGTAAGAGGTCACGGAGGAGCCACGAAAGGGCGGCCTGGGGGTTGACGACGACCGTCAGGTGGTCACGACACAAGGAGCGCCATGAGCGCGAGCTGAACATGGGTCGCAAGATCTACAACGTCCTGTTTCTGTGCCCTGGCAACTCAACCTGCAGCATCATGGCGGAATCGCTCCTGAGCTATTGGGGGCGGGGGCGATTCCAGGCCTTCAGCGCCGGCCTACGGCCGGACGGCTGGGTGAGCTCGAAGGCGGTTCGGGTGCTCGAGGCGTTCGACCTGCCGGTCGACGGCCTGCGCAGCAAGAGCTGGCGAGAGTTCATCGAGCCCGGCGCGCCGATCATGGATTTCGTGTTCAACGTCTGCAAGCGCATGCGCTGCGCTCCGCCCGCGTGGCCGGGTCGGCCGGTGACGTCCGGCTGGCCGTTCCTCGACCCGGCGGCCATGGACGGCAGCGAGCTGGAACGTCTCGAATGGCATGTGCGCGTGCTGATGGCGCTGGAGTACCGGGTCAGGGCCTTCGTCGAGCAGCCGCTCGAGTCCCTCGACCAGCCGCACCTCCAGAAGACCCTCGACGCCATTGCCAGCCGGCACGGCGAACTCTGCCACCAGCTCCACCTGCACTGAGCGTTCAGAATCAACCGGCCACGAGCGCCATCAACCGTTGCGCCAGCTTGGGCGCGACGCCCTTGTCCTCGTGCTTGAAGAATACATAGGCGTCGCGCCATCCCTGGTCCCGGATGCGGTCGGCCCAGCCTGCCAGGTCGGCGTCGCCATAGTCGTCGCGCCTGAGACGCAGGTAGCCCCACTCGGCCGTCGCGACCGGTGGCGCGTCCTTGCTCTCGTCACCGCTCTCGCCGATGCAGAGCGCGACGCCATGGTCACGGAGCGCCTGAAACACGTCGTCGTCGAACCAGGACCGGCTGCGGAACTCCATGGTCGCGCGTCTCTCGCGCGGAACGGTGGCGAGGAAGTCGCGCAACAGCGCCAGGTCCTTCTTCAGATAGGGCGGCAGTTGAAAAAGGACCGGGCCCAGCTTGTCGCCAAGGGCCCCGAGCGTCTCGAACAGATAGGCGGTGCTGTCTTCCGCGTCGCGAAGCCGCTGCATGTGAGTGATGCGCCGTGATGCCTTGATGGCGAAACGAAAGCCCGCCGGCGTCTTCTCCGCCCAGCCGCTCAACACCGACGCCTTGGGCATGCGGTAGAACGTATTGTTGATCTCGACGGCCGGCAGGCGCTCGGCGTAGTAGCGCAGCATATCGGCGTCCGGAAGCGTCTCCGGATAGAAGCTCCCCTTCCACGGCTTATAGCTATAGCCGCTGGCGCCAGCGCGCACCTCGAACTCCGGCATGTCCCAATCTCCCCCCGTTCCCTGATTCTATCCACGCGATCGCCGCAAGACGGGCGCCGCGAGCGAGAGCACGAAAAGAACAACGGCGGCGACGACGATGGACGGACCGGACGGCGTGTCCCAGGACCACGAGCCCCAGAGTCCGCCGAGAACCGCCACCGAACCCAGAATGGCCGCCATCACCGCCATCTGTTCCGGTGTGCGCGAGAGCCGCCGGGCCGCCGCCGCCGGGATGATCAGCAGGGAGGTGATGAGAATGATGCCGACGACCTTGAGCGCGAAGGCGATGACGATGGCGATGAGCAACATGAAGGCCAGACGCACCGGTAGCACCGGAACTCCTTCGACGCGGGCAAGGTCCTCATGCACGGTGATCGCGAGGAGCGGCCGCCAGATGACCGCGAGCATGGCGAGGCTCAAAGCACCTGCCAGATAGATCCACCGAAGCTCGCGTACGGAGATGGCGAGCACGTCGCCGAACAGAAGCGACAGAAGATCGAACCGAACGGTTTCCAGGAACGCGATCGCAACGAGGCCGAGGCTCAAGGAGCCGTGCGCGAGAATGCCCAACAGGGTGTCGGTGGCCAGATAGCGCTGCTGCTGGAGCAGCACGAGCAGGATCGCCGCGGCCAGGCAAACGGCGATGATCGACAGGTTCAGGCTGGTGCCCAGAAGCAGTCCGAGCGCCACCCCCAGCAATGCCGAGTGGGCAAGTGAGTCGCCGAAATACGCCATGCGGCGCCAGACGACGAACGCACCCAGCGGACCGGCCACGGCGGCGACGCCGATACCACCCAGGGCGGCCCGGACGATGAAGTCATCCATCGCGGCGCTCCAGCTCGACCGGCGCGGTCTCCTGTTCCAACGGCATGACCTCGCCCGAGGGATCGTGAGTGTGATCGTGGTCATGGGCGTACACTGCCAGTCCCTCGCCTGCATAGGTGGGGAACAACGCCAAGTACGCCGGGTCCTCGCGGACCTCCTGAGGAATTCCCGTGCAGCAGACATGGCGGTTCAGGCACACCACGCGGTCAGCCGCCGCCATGACCAGATGAAGGTCATGGCTCACCAGCAGCACCGCGCAACCACGGCGATGGCGCAGAGCGCCGATAAGCGAATAGATCTCCGACTGGCCGGACACGTCCACGCTCTGCGCCGGCTCGTCGAGGACCAGGAGTTCCGGATCGCGCAGCAGCGCGCGCGCCAACAGCACGCGCTGCATCTCGCCGCCGGAGATGCGCTGTACCGGCTGGTCCAGGAGGCGGCCCACGCCCACTTCTTCGAGCACCACCGCGCGCCGGCCCTTCGGAACCGAACCGCTCAGCGAGAGGAACCGCCTGACCGTGAGCGGCAGCGTGTCATCGATCGTCAGCCTCTGCGGCATGTAGCCGACCCGAACGCCGGGGCGGCTAAAAACCGTGCCAGCGCCCGGACGAAGGAGCCCGAGAACAACGCGAACCAGCGTGGTCTTCCCGGCCCCGTTCGGGCCGACGACGGTGACGATCTCGCCCTCGAATACGACGAGTTCCACGCCGTCCAGGACGCGATCACGGCCAAAGGACACATCAATCCCGGAAAGCGCGACCAGAGGTTCAGGGGCCATCGCCACTCTCTTCGCTCCGGCACTCGGGACACTCACCGGCGATCTCGACGATGAGTTGCCGGCTGCTGAAGCCCAGCTTGCCGGCAGCCGTCGCGAGCGCCGCGGTGATGGCGCCGTCATCGAGCTCCGCCGCCGCACCGCATTCCGTGCAAATCAGGAACTGGGTCTCATGCCGGCTCTCGGGCCGAACGCAGCCAACGTAGGCGTTGAGCGATTCGATCCGGTGGACGAGGCCATGCGTCCGCAGAAAATCCAGCGCGCGATAGACTGTCGGCGGCGCGACCCGGCCGCGCGTCCGGCCTAGCGCCCCCAGGATCGCGTAGGCCCCGATCGGTCGGTGGCTCTGCCACACGAGCTCCAGAACCTCTCGCCGCAGCGCCGTCAGCCGGACCCCCGCCCGGGCGCAAACGCCGTCGGCGCTGACCAGCGCCGCGTGCACGCACTCCCGATGATCGTGCGCCTCCGTGGCGAACGGGGAGTTGGACATGCCGCGCTCGTCCTCAGTCGCTGTCATCTGGCGTTCCCCGGATGCTGTCGCAGGATGAAATGTTATACCGTAGCGATGGCTCCCGCCAGTGGCCGGCCACATTCGGTGCGTCGAAACCAGAGATGCGAAAGCATTGCCGCATTTATCGCCTTATTAGAGATGAATTGCATAATAGACCCGGAATACGTCGCTCCCGCTCGTTGAAAAACAAAACATATTCTTCAAAATCCACGGTCCAGCATACAGAAGAACCGGGGGAAACGGATACGCCACCGTGCTTCCCGACTTCGCTTGTACTTGCACTGATCGCGAATACGGCTATTAGTACGGCAACATGGATCGCTTGATCCCATATGCCCCGATGTTTATCGCCCGCTCCGGCAACCTAGGGCGACGGTGTGCGAAGCCGAGCCGTTCCAAGGAGGCCGTATCAGCGGGGGACGACGGGGCACATGCACCCTGCGTCAAGGAAAGAAAAAAGAATGACAGTGGAAGCACAGGAACAAATAACAATCGATGCGCTCGGCAAGCGTTTGTCCCTGGTTGACGAGGCCTATACACAGCTGAAGGAGAAGATCCTGAACAACCAGTTCCCGCCGGGATATCAGGCCCTCGAGCAGGAGATCGCTCGACAGCTCGGCATGAGCCGAACGCCGGTGCGTGAGGCTTTGATCCGATTGGCGGACGACGGGTTGATAGAGGTATTGCCCCGCCGGGGCGTTCGCATTCTGCCGGTCTCACCCGGCGACATGCGAGAGATCTATCAGCTTCTGGCGTGCCTCGAGTCGATGGCGGCGCATATGGTGGCCCTGCGCGGCCTGGGCGCCGGGTCGGAGGAGCTGCAACGCATGACGGCCCTGTGCGCGGCGATGGACGCGGCGCTGGCGCAGGACGAGCTCGAGAATTGGGCGGCTGCCGACGACGAGTTCCATATGCTTCTCCTGGATTCCTGCGGCAACAAGCGGCTCGCAAAGGCGGCTCGCGCCGTCTGGGATCAGTCGCACCGTGTCCGCATGGTAACGCTCAGGCTCCGGCCGAAGCCCAACGACGCCAACAAGGACCATAGCGATCTGGTAGAAGCGATCCGCAATTGCGATGAGTGCGCCGCGCACGAAATTCAGCAACGACACCGGATCGAGGAGATGGAGACCGTCCTCGGCGTTCTGGACAGATACCGGCTGTATCATCTGTAACCGCGAGGTCCGGGCCTCCGGGTCCGGACCTCGACTCCCTGGAAAGGTTCCGAGGTCATCCATCCGGCGCGCCGGCGCCGGGCATGGTAAGCCCTACCCGGGCCGGCGCGGACTATCCGGCCTCGCCGAACACCTCCTCCAGCGCCGCCCGCATGACGGAGGCACCGGGGGTGACGCCGGTCCAGTACTGGACCCCGATGACGCCCTGCGCCACGAGCATGCCGAGGCCGTCGATGACCTTGCAGCCGCGCGCCGTCGCGTCGCGCACCAGGCGCGTCCGCGGCGGGTTGGGTATCACGTCGGCGACGATCATGGCGGGCTCCAGGGTGCCGACATTGAGAGCGATGCGCGCGTCCACGTCCGGATAGAGGCCGATTGAGGTCGCGTTGATGACCACGTCGGTGCCACGGGGCACGTCGTAATCGCCCGCCCAGGGGACGTAGAGCGCCTCGAGCGCGCCACCGGCCTCGGACCGCACCCTGCCGTTCAACAGCTTGACGAGCTCGCGGCCACGCGCCTCGCTCCGGTTGACGACGGTGATGTTCGTGGCCCCGGCCAGGGCCATCTCCACCGAGATGGCGCGCGCCGCCCCGCCGGCGCCGAACATGACGACGGACTTCCCGGCCGGATCCGCAAGTCCCCGCAGGGTCTCGACGAAGCCCTTGCCGTCCGTGTTCTCGCCCACAAACGCGTCGCCGTCGCGAACGACGCAATTGACGGCCCCCATGAGCGACGCCGACTCGCCCAGCCGGTCGAGATGCTCGATGACCGTCACCTTGTGGGGAATGGTGCAGTTGAAGCCCGCGAACCCCATCGCCCGCGCACCGCGCACCGCATCGCCCAGGCCGGCCGGATCGACCTCTATCGTGAGGTAACGCCAGTCGAGCCCGTGGTGACGGAACGCCGCCTCGATCATCGCCTGGGTCGGGTTCTCCGCGATGGGCTTACCGAACGCGGCCACGAGCTCCTGCTTGAAATTCAGTGCCTTGGGCATGATCCGCCTCCGTTGAGGGCCATCGCCGCGATCTCCGCTCATTGCCGGCGGAGCGCGCTGACCCGGTCCCGTGCCGCCTTGGCGCCGCGCCGGTCCCCGAGCGCTTCGAGCGCGCGGGCGCTGAGCTGCCAGTTGATAGGGCTCGTGGGGCGGAGCTCCGTGCGTTCGGAGACCAGCGCCCGAGCCAGCCGTTGTTGACTGTCCCTGAGAGCGGCGTCCACGAGGGTAAGCCCGATCACGTCGCGTTGCGCGTGACTCCCGCCGACCCGGTGGGCGACATAGCGCACCGGCAGAAGCAGCTCGACGGTCGTGCCGAACTCGCCGTGGCCATGGGCACGCAGAGCGCGGCAGACCGGCAGGCCCACTTCGCGCACCATCATGACGTTCGTGCCGTCGCCCGCCGCGACCTTCTCGTTCGTCCGAAGAAGCGCATCGGCCGCCGCGTCCCTGCCATCGGCGACGAACGCCATCATCGCATGCATGTCGTTGAACGCGTTATAGGCATCGTCCACGAGCGGCTCCCACAGATCGGCCAGATCCCGCCACCGCTCGCCTGTGTCGATGCCCAGGAGATGAAGCCGCCACAAGAGCGCCGACGCGTCGAGCAGATTCAGCACCACCTCCGATTGGGTGCCGCGAATCCTGTCGTCGTAGATCTCGAGCACCCGGTCGGTCTCGCCGGCCTCCAGGTGGAAGAGCGCCAGGTGCCACCAGTTGTGGATGGCGAACAGGTTGTCCGGGGACCAGTCGGATTCCCGCTCGCTCATCCAGCGCACGCCGTCGCGAAATCGCCCCTGCATCTCCAGCACATGGGTGACGGCGTGGATGGCCCACACATCCCTCGGATAGGTCTCCACCGCCCGGCGGCCTAGCTCCTCGGCGCGCCCATAGTCGCCGCACTCCTCCAGGCCGAACGCATGCATGCCCAGAACGAAGCCATAGCCGGGGACCTCCGGGTTCCAGGCCGGCAGCACCCGGGCAATGCGGTCGCGCAGGCTGGCGGTATGGCCCAGGAAGAAGTCCGTGAGGTGAGCGGACTGGAGCGCTTGGCTGTCATGGGGATGGTCGAGAAGGATCGCCTCCCAGTGCTCGGCAGCGCGCTCGAAGTATCCATCGAGCCATGCCCTGACGGCGGCGATGTGCCTGCGCTCGCGGTCGTTGGCGCGTGTCGCCAGCGCCTCCGCCGCCGCCACGTTCCTGGCGGCCTTGCGCTCGAGCTTGCGCTCCATCGCCAACAGGTACACGACGGCGCGGAAGCAGTGGGCGAGGATGAACTCGGGGTCGAGCTCCAGCGCCTCGTCTATCGTGCCCACGGGATTGCCGGCGAAACCGTGATACTGCATAAGCGCATGGTCGTATTTCGCCAGCGCATCCCGGTTCGAGGTGGAGATGGAAAGGCCGCGAGCGTCGGTCAGGCCCATGATTCTCACCGCGTGGTCCGCCAAAGGGATTGCGAGCGCGCTGTGGATTGGAGAGATTACGCCTTCGTCGGCGGCGGGAAGCAACTGGAATTCGTTGCCCGCCCCGACGGACTCGACGATGCGACGCGATTTCAAAGTGCGGGATCCCCTCAATCCATTCCGCATCGACTGGGACGAGCACAGCAGGGAGCGGTGGAATACGCTTCTTGCCGCATGCCATCGGCCCACGCTGACCCAGTCGTGGGACTACGCCGAGGGCATGGCTCGCACCGAAGGTTACCGGACCGATTTTGGGGTCATCCTTTTTCACGACAGGCCCGTGGGTCTCGTCCAGGCGCAGGTGAAGGCGATCGTGGGGCGGCTCTCGGCCTCAAGGATCCATCGAGGGCCGGTGTGGGTCCATGCGGAGATTCCCGGAGAGATGCAGAAGCTTGCTCTCGGCCTTCTGCGCGAGCGCTATCGCCTGCGCCGCGGCAGGCTGCTGTACTTTCATCCGGAGCTCGTGGACACGCCGCCCCATCGCGCGCAGCTCAGGCAGTCCGGGTTCAGGAGGCGGCAGCCAGGATACTCCTCGATATGGATCGATCTGCGCCCGTCCGAGGAAGAGCTGCGCCGGGGCCTCAAGCAGAAATGGCGCAACTGCCTCAATCAGGCGGAACGCAACGGCCTTGCCGCCGAGTGCGTCTATGACGACGAGAGCTTCGACTGGCTGGTGGGGCGCCACGAGACCCTCATGGCGGCACGGCGCTACCGCGGACCGTCGCGCGCGCTCCTGACGCATCTGCGCGCGCTCGGCCGCGAGGACCGCACCGTGACCGTCATACGCGCGGTGCACCAGGACCGGCCGTTGGCCGGCATCATGCTGATACGGCACGGCCGCGCCGCCACCTACCTCGTCGGCTGGACGGGCGTCCAGGGGCGCGCGCTGCGCGCTCATCACCTGCTGCTCTGGTCCGGCATACTCGAGCTCAAGCACCAGGGTCTCGACTGGCTCGACCTGGGCGGTTTCAATTGGAAGGAGGCCGCAGGCGTGGCTCGTTTCAAGCTCGGGCTGGGCGGGGAGCCGTTCACCCTCGTCGGCGGCCACTCCTGAGAGTCGGTTGGGAGCTCCCGATGGCGCGTGGCCAGAGTACCGGTAAGGGGAAGTCCGGAAGGAAATCCGCCGCGACGGAACGCGGGGGGCTCGCGCGCTACCGGGAAAAGAGGGACTTCCAGCGCACGCCCGAGCCGCCGGGGACCGAGCCGGCCGGCGAAGGCGACCTCTATATCGTGCAGAAGCATGCGGCAAGACGGCTGCACTACGACCTTCGCCTGCAGCTTGGCGGCGTGCTCAAGAGCTGGGCCGTGGCCAAAGGACCCAGCCTGGATCCCAAGGTCAAGCGGCTGGCCGTGCATGTCGAGGACCACCCCGTCGACTATGGCACCTTCGAGGGCCTGATTCCCAAGGACGAGTACGGCGGCGGCGCGGTCATCGTGTGGGACAAGGGCACCTGGGTGCCCATGAGCGAGCCGGAAGAAGCGCTCGAGAAGGGGACGCTCAAGTTCCGGCTCGCCGGCGAGAAGCTGGGCGGGGGCTGGAGCCTGGTGCGGCTCAAGGGAAGCGGGGGCGCCGGTCGGGACTGGCTGCTCATCAAGGAGAGGGACATCTTCGCGCGGCCCGAGAGCGAGGGGGACGTGCTGGAGGAGCAGCCCCTGAGCGTCCTGACGGGGCGGTCCGTCGAGGACATTGCCCGTGAGTCCGACACCGTCCGCAGACGAACCGGCCGGCGTCCGGCCGCGCCCAAGCCGGCCAGGATCGGTGGCGCCGTGCGGCGGCCCTTGGGAAAGCCGCCGCCGCCTCAGCTCGCAAGCTCGGCCGACGCCCCGCCATCGGGGCCGGGCTGGGTGCACGAGATAAAGCACGACGGCTACCGCACCCTCTGCCGACTCGCCGACGGCGAGGCACGCCTGTTCACCCGCGGCGGCCACGACTGGACCGAGCGCTACGGGCCGATCGCCGAGGCGCTGACCCGACTGCGGGTCAAGAGCGCCATCATCGATGGCGAGATCTGCGTACAGGACGCCCGGGGGCTTTCGAGCTTCCCGGCGCTGCAGGACGCGCTGGCCACGGGGGCCGCGGAGAAGCTCGTGTTCTTCGCCTTCGATCTGCTCTATCTCGACGGCTACGACCTGACCGACGCGCTCCTCGTCGACCGCAAGGCGGCGCTGGCGGCGCTCGTCGAGCCCGTCGCCGACGAGACCTTCCCGATCCAGTACAGCGACCACGTGGTCGGCCACGGAGCCGAGTTCTTCGCCCAGGCGGTGGAGATGTCCCTCGAAGGCATCGTCTCGAAGAAGGCCGACGCCGCCTACCACCCCGGCCGCTCGAAGAGCTGGCTCAAGATCAAGCGCATGCGAAGCGGCGAGTTCCTTATCGTGGGCTACGGCGAGACCGATGCGGCGGGGGGAGTCTCGGCGCTGGCTCTGGCGGAGCCGTCCGGAGACGAGCTGCGCTACGTGGGCAAGGTCGGAACGGGGTTCTCCGCTGGCGAGGCGGCCCGGCTTCGGCGCAAGCTGACCAGCCTCGAGCGTCGCAGACCGCCGATGCCGCTGCCGCGAGGGATGAAACCCGAGGACGCCCGCTGGGTACGCCCCAAGCTGCTTGCCGAGGTGGAATACACGGCGCGCACGGGCGAGGGCTCGTTGCGCCACGCCGTCTACAAGGGTCTCAGGGAGGACGTGGCCACACCCGGCGCCACGGAAGCCGCCCGGCCACGGCGGCGCTACGTCTCCGACGCGGATCTGGCGGCCGTGTGGGTGACGAACCCGGGCCGCGTGATGTTTGGCAAGGGCGGGCCGACGAAGCTCGATCTGGTGCTCTACCATGCGCGGGTCGGAGACTGGATGCTGCCCGAGCTCCTACGCCGGCCGCTCACCCTCGTGCGCTGCCCCACCGGCAAGGTGGAGGACAACTTCTACCAGCGCCACGCCCTCGCCGGCATGCCGCCGGAAATAAAGGGTATTTCCATGCGTGAGGAAGGCTCGCGGGAGCGCGCCGCTTTCCTTTATATCGAGGACGCCAAGGGACTCTTCTTCCTCGCCCAGTTCGGGGTCATCGAGTTCCATCCCTGGGGCTGCCGGGTCGACAAGCCGGAACGCCCGGACCGGCTGGTCTTCGACCTCGATCCAGACGAGCGCCTGGACTGGCTCGACGTGGTCGAGGCGGCGCTTCAGATCCGCGAGGAGCTGACCGCCCTCGGCTTCGCGACCTTCGTGCGCACCACCGGCGGCAAGGGCCTGCATCTGGTGGTCCCCGTGGAGCGCCGGCACACCTGGGCAGGCCACAAGGCATTCGCCCACGCCTTCGTGCAGAAGATGGCCCGCCGCTGGCCGCGGCGCTACACGGCCTCGCCGGCGCGCCATCACCGCGAGGGCCGCATCTTCATCGACTACATCCGCAACGTCCGCGGCGCCACCGCCGTGGGCTCCTATTCTCTGCGGGCCCGGCCCGGCGCGCCGGTCGCGACCCCGCTGGACTGGTCGGAGCTGCGCGACGTCGATGACCCGGCCGAGCTCAACTACGCCACGGTGCCCGAACGGCTCGCCGGGCTCGCGCGCGATCCGTGGCAAGACATCGACCGTGCCGCACGGCCCATAACCAAGGAAGCGCAAAGAAAAATTGCCAATTAACAAATAGCCGACGGCTCGTATAGTATTCGGCGCGCCGATACGAAGGAGTATCAAGAACATGGCACCCCGCGCCAGCTGGAAAGGCTACATGAAATTGTCCCTCGTCTCCTGTCCGGTGCGCCTCTACAACGCGACGACCAGGAGCGACAGGATTTCGTTTCACTGGCTGCACAAGGACACCCATAACCGCGTCCAGATGAAGCCGCACGATCCCGAGCTGGGCGAGGTCGAAAGGTCCGATCTGGTCAAGGGGTACGAGTTCGAGAAGGACCGCTACGTCGTCATCACCGACGAGGACCTCGAGGATGTCCAGATCGAATCGACCAAGACCATCTCGATCGAGCACTTCGTCGATGAGGTCCAGATCGATCCGATGTACTTCGAGTCGTCGTACTACATCGCGCCGGACGGACCGGTCGCCGAGGAGACCTACCGGGTGCTGCACGAAGCCATGCGGCAGCGAAACAAGGCGGCGCTTGCGCGCGTCGTGCTTTCGAACAAGGAGCGCCTCGTGCTTCTCACCATCCGTGACAAGGGGTTCCTGCTCACGACGCTGCGCGCCGCCAACGAAGTGCGCCAGCCGGCCCCGTACTTCGAGGACATCACCAACGACAAAATCGACAAGGAGATGCTGAAACTCGCCGAGCTGCTCATCGATCAGAACGAAGGCGAGTTCGACGCCACGACCTTCGAGGACGGCTACCAGAAAGCCCTGCTCGAGCTCGTCAAGGCCAAGATCAAAGGGAGCCGCCCGGTCGTCGCCAAGGCGCCCGAGCGCGGCAAGGTGATCAACCTGATGGACGCGTTGAAGCGGAGCCTCGAGGAGGCTGACAGCAAGAAACCGCCAGCAGCCAGCAAGAGGCGCGCCGCGGCGGCCGGCAGGTCGAAAGTGCGAGGGCGCAGGAAGGCCGCGGCCGGCTGACGGCGGTCGCATCGGATACGCGGCATCAACGGTTCGGAGTATGGGTGATTTTGCCGGGCGGGTCGTCACGCTCCTTGGCCGGCTCGCATCGATCTCGAAACGTCAGGCCATCGGGGAGGTCACCCGGCGCGGTGGCGAGGTCCGGCGCGGCCTCACGCGCCGCAGCAACCTGCTGGTCGTCGGTCAGGGCGCGGCGCGGTTGATCGAGAGCGGCGCGCTCGCGGCGCGGCTCGAACGGGCCGATCGGTGGGGCGTCGAATGCATTAGCGAGGCGGCCTTCCTTCGTATGATGGGCGCGGCGGCCGACGTCCCCGGCGACAACAGGACCATGTCCGCCGCCGAGATCGCCTCGCGCACCGGGCTCGACGCGGCCACACTACGGTTGCTTTCGCTGTTCGACGTCATCGAGCCCGTCGAAGGTGCATACGGCTTCCGCGACCTGGTGGCGGCGCGGGAGACGGCGCGGCTGCTCACCGACGGAGCCACGCTCCACCAGATCATCGCCAGCGTGCCGACGCTGCGCCATGGCAAAAGAAGCGCGGAAAGCCACCCCCTGGCTCGCGTCAAGCTCGGCCGCTCCGAATCCGGCGCGATCGTCATCCGCGTGGGCGGCGGGACGGCCGATCTCGACGGACAATTGAGGCTACCTCTCGGCGATCCCGGAAACCCGACGGCCGATGACCACTTCGAGGCGGCGGAGGAAGCCGAAAGCGAGGGCGACTGGGTCGCTGCCGAAGTCCTCTACCAGCGTTTCCTGGACCTGGAACGCTCCGACGCCACAGCGCGGTTCAACCTCGCCAACGTGCTGCGCGAGCTCGGCCGCCCCCAGGAGGCGGAAGCCTCCCTCAAGGAAGCCCTCGCATACGACCCGAATTTCGCCGAGGCCTGGTACAACCTGGCCGATCTGGCCGAGAACGCGGACGACGTGGCGACCGCGAAGGCCTACCTGGAAAAGGCCCTGGACCTCGACGAGGACTACGCCGACGCTGTCTTCAACCTGGCGCAGATCAACGCCCGTGAAGGCGATTTCGAGGCCGCGATCCGCCACTGGGAGCGGTACCTGGAGCTGGATCCGGACAGCGAGTGGAGCCGCCGGGCACGGCAGCACCTGGCGCTGTGTCGCCGGTGCCTCATGGCGGCCTCGGGAGCGAAGGCTTAGGAGCGCCGCGCCCGGCGGAGCAACTATCGAACATGGACGGATAGGGTAGCTCGCGTGTTCAACAGGCGAGGCCCGTTCGTTACGATGACGCCATCCGAGGCACCCGCGCGAGTGTGAGCATGCCAGGCGTCGTCGCCGTCTTCGACATCGGCAAGACCAATCTCAAGCTGCACCTCATCGATGCCAACGGAGATGCGGTCGATAGCGAGCAGACGGACAACAGGCCCCTCGCCAGCCCGCCCTATACCCACGTCGACGCGGGTCGCATCTGGCGGTGGCTCCGG
>JBHICL010000010.1:0-20377 GCA_046759605.1 Alphaproteobacteria bacterium
ACCTTGAGACCGGATACTTGCGGGAAGCGTCCACTCACGTCCTCGATGCGGCTGAAGCCGTTCTCCAGCGCCGCCACCACGTCGGCGCCCGTCAGTTCGAGCAGCACCGTCTTGTTGCCGAACGGAAGCTCCGACTGGATGTCGCGGCGGGTGAGCGTCGTTCCCGGATCGTAGATGCGATCCGCGCGAATGCCGCCGCCGTTGGTGATGGCGATGTCGGCCTCCACCGCCTCGCGCATGGCGTCGGCGATCAGGTTGCCGATGGCCGTCTCTCCCGTGCGCACCGAGGCCCGCCGGCTGTCCAGCTGGGTGCCCGTCGAGCCGATCTTCACGTCCAGCTCCGCCGACAGTTGATCCAGGTAGCCCTGGACACGCGCCGCCATATCGGCGTCCGGCTCGACGGCGGACGTGTCGATCGTGCGGAAGTTCGGCCGCCAGACGAAACGCAAGCTGCCACGGCGTTCGATCCGGTCCAGGGTCAGGTCCAGCGCCGTCACGTATTCCGCTTGGGAGGACGATTCGACGAGTGCGACCCTGCCGTCGTAGTACGTCTGAATGACGTGGTCGTCGCCGCTGAGGATGATGTCCACCGCCTTTTGCGCGATCAGATCATCGTCCTCGCCCAGGTCGACGTGGGCGAGCGCAATGACAAGGTCCACGCCGGCTTCCCTCAGCTCCTTGGCACGCTCGGCGGCGGTTTCCTCGATAGACGCGAAGGTCACCGTGCCCGGGCTCGAGATCACCGAAGTATCTGGTTTTGTGAGCCCCAGGAAGCCGATGGTGAAATCGCCGACGGTGGTCGTCCAGGTCGCCTGGGCGCCGTCGATGATCTCGCCGTCGGCGTCGATGGAGTTGGTGGCGAGGATCGGGAAGCTGGCTTCCTGGAAACGCTCGGTCGCCACTACGGGACCGAAGTCGTACTCGTGGTTCCCGGCGACCATCACATCGAACCCGGTGGCGTTGTAGAGATCGATCATGTGGGCGCCCTGGTCGAAGCTGGACATGAGCGACGGCGATATGGCGTCCCCAGCGTTGGTGACCAACACGTTGTCGCGCGCCGCGCGCTCGGCTTTGATCACCGCCGCCAGCTTCGCCACGCCGCCCCGGCCACGGTCCTCTTCCATGCGGTCGAGGTCGTTGACGTGGAGAATCGTGAGTTTCGTCGGCTCCGCCCAAGCCGGCATCGCTGCGGCGGCGATCAACGCAGCGGCGGCGAGCATCGTGCCGAGACTCTTCATGTAGGGTTTCATATCAAGCCCTCCC
The DNA here is from genome assembly GCA_046759605.1 of Alphaproteobacteria bacterium. Lineage (GTDB taxonomy): Bacteria > Pseudomonadota > Alphaproteobacteria > UBA6615 > UBA6615 > JBHICL01. The sequence continues at coordinate 1,264 of JBHICL010000010.1, forward strand.
CCTGACCGTGGCCTCGCAGACGAGGCCTTCGGATCCTTGTTCACAGTTTGGCACGTGTGTCCGGCGGTGCAAGTCGCCGAGCACGGTCAACCTGTTCATACCCTCAACAAGCGGTATTGGCCAACGGGTCGTAACGGGGTTGCCGTGGTCGAGTCAGCGCTTTGCACGACCGATCACGCCCCGAGGTGGTTCAGGAAGCCGGCGGCATCGATGTTGGAGCCGCACACGATCAACCCGACCCGCTTGCCGCGCAGACGTTCGCGGAGCGGGCCGGTGAGTGCCGCCGTTGCCGCCGCGCCCGCCGGCTCGACCGCCAACTTCGCTTCGCGGAACAGGACGCCCATGGCGCGGCGCATGGCGTCGTCGTCGATCATGACCAGCTCGTCCACGAAACGCCGGCAGAGCGCGAAGCTGTACGGCAACGCGTATGGGGCGCCGAGGCTGTCGGCGATCGTTCTTACCCGGTCGATGCCCTGGGGCGCGCCCGCGGCGAAGCTGCGATGCATCGTGTCGGCCCCTTCCGGCTCGACGCCGAAGACGACGCACTGGGGCTGGAGCTGCTTCACCGCCGCCGATACGCCGGCGCAAAGACCGCCGCCCCCGATGGGGACGATGACCGCGTCCAGCCCGGGGACCTGGCGGCAGAGCTCGAGCCCCAGCGTGGCCGTTCCCAGGGCGGTGTACGGTCCCTCGAAGGGATGCACGGGCGTCCGGCCCTCGCTCGTCTCGATCTCGCCGGCGGCATCGAAGGCCCCGTGAATATCATCGACCAGCACGATCTCCGCGCCGAAGCTCCGGCACTGCTCGATGCGGAACGGGCTCGAGGTCTTCATCATCACCACCTTCGCCGAGGTGCCCAGGATGTGCGCCGCATAGGCGGTGGCGATGGCGTGGTTGCCCGCGCTCATCGCGGTGACGCCGCGTTCCAGGTCTTGGGGCGGCAGGTTCAGCATGACCGTGAGCGCCCCGCGTGGCTTGAACGTGCCGGTACGCTGAAAGAGCTCGAGCTTCAGCACCACATCGGTATCCGGACCCAACGCGGCGTCGATCTCGGGTCCCTGCAAACGATGCACGGGCGTTTCGACCACGAGGTCGCCGAGGCGCGCCCGCGCCGCTTCGATCTCCGGGACGGTCGGTGGTGGCGATGTGCTCCGCTCTGTCATTCCGGCGCTTCCACGGGGAAGGAGATCAATACCGGTCCGATGAGATCGAGGAAAGAGAATCTCACCTTTCCGCTGCCCGGACCCACCGGGCCAGGACGAGGACGACAAGACCCAGCAGCACCGGCAGGGCGAATGCCGTCCGGAGGCCGGTGCGCTCCGCAATCAGTCCGATGATCGGAGGCCCCACGAGGAAACCGGTGTAGCCACTGGTGGCGATGGCGGCGATCGCGATGCCGGCGGGTACGATCGTGGTACGGGCGGCGGCGCGAATGGCGATGGGGAACGTATTCGCGAGTCCGGCGCCCGCAAGAGCGAAACCGGCGATCACCATCGCGGGACCGCTGCCGAAAATCACAGCGCCGGCGCCGAGAGCGGTGAGAAGGCCCCCGGCGCGAACGGCGATGACCGCGCCCGTGCGGGCAACCAGCCAGTCACCGGCCAGGCGGCCGATGGACATCGTCAGCGCAAACGCCGCGAAGCCGGCTGCCGCGATGCCCGGACCGGTGGCGATTGCGTCGCGCAGATATATGGCGCTCCAGTCCGTGATCGCGCCCTCGAGCAGCAGCACGCAGAACGCGATGAGGCCGACGATCCACAAGGCGCCGGTCGGTCGAGCGAGACCCGTCGGATGGATGGATGAGGATTTTTCCCCGCGGTCTGGCAGCAGGCCTAAGCCCGCAACGCCAGTGACCACGAACATCACCGCGGCCACGGCGAGCAGGTGAACCTCGAGGGGGACTCCGTATTCGGCGATGGCGCCACTCGAGGCCGCGCCGATCAGGGTGCCGATGCTGAAGGTGCCATGGAGCCGCGAGAGGATGGGCTTGTCGAAGTGCGACTCGCCGAACGCAGCCTGTGCGTTCATGGCCACGTCCATGGCCGCGCTGATGGCGCCATAGATCAGCACGATCAGCGCCAGCACCTCCAACCTCGGGGCGAATGCGAGCGCCGGCAGTATGGCGAAGAGCAGAAGGGACGTGGCTCGCGTGATCGCGCGGCTCCCGACCCTGCCGATCAGCCAGCCCGTGACGGGCATCGCGATCAGGCCCCCGGCTCCGAGCCCGAAGAGGGCGAACCCGAGCTCGTCGTAGCTCAGGCCGAGCTCGGTTCGTATCTCGGGCAGCCGCGGCAGCCAACTGGCCAGCGCGATTCCGTTGGCGGCGAACATCGCCGCGACGGCGGGCGCGAAACGCCGCCGGAGGTCCGTCCGAAATCGAGCACGATCTTCGGCTGTCATGGCCTGGAACAATTGCCTAATGCGCGGTCAGGGCCTATAAAGCATGGAGCGGTGGCATTCTCCAAAGTTGCTCCGGTACATCGCCTGGCGGCGAGATCGCCGGTCCCGGTGACGGTTCCGTTGCCCGAGGGCGGCTTGATGCGTTTCCTGGCGCTTGGTCGTGTTTTTACCAATGCCACCAAAGCAAATGCGGGGGAGTAATCGGACGGAGGCACATATCGTGCGTCCGATCCGAAGATAACTCGGGGAGGGCGGATGCAGCCGGCTCTTTACGCGTTCATCTTTGGAGCAGTCGCAGCATTGTCCATTTGGGCCGTGGCCGATGGCCGGCTGAACCGCTGGCTTGCCTGGATTGTGGTTGTCATGGCGGGGATGTTCTTTCGAATCGCGGGACAGGTCTAGCCGACCTGCAGAGTTCCCGGACACGCCCGGTCCGGTGCGCGGCACGCTCTTCCTAGGCGGCGAGACCCAGCAGCCGCTTCACGGCGTCAAGCTGGATCAAGGCCGCGTCCACCAACTGCGTGATCGGCACGGACTCGTTGGCCGCGTGGCCCTCGGTACCGGCTCCCGGTCCGAAATTGACGATCTCGATGCCGTCATCGGCGAAATAACGGCCGTCGCTCACACCGACAGCGTCGAGGAAGCGCGCCGGGGCGCCGGTTCGAGCCTCGATCGCCGCGGCCATGGCCGAAACACAAGGACCGTCGGCCGGAGCCGAGAATCCGTTGGTGCCGGTGAGGAACTCGAAGCGAAGCGTTCCGGCCGGCTCGCCGGCGGCATCGATGATATCGCGCATCTCGGCGAACGCTTCTTCGTAATGCTCGTCGGGCAGCAGCCGGCGGTCGATCTCGACGAAGCATGAGTCCGGGACCACGTTGGTGTTGTGACCGCCGCGGATGAGCCCGACGTTCATGGTGGACCGCTTGTCGCCGGCAGTGCGCTCGGCCAGCCGCGGGCCGAGGGTTGCGTCCAGCCCGGCAAGCAACCGCGTCATGCGCATGATCGCGTTGTCGCCGGCCGCTGGCTGTCCGGCGTGGGCCGAGCGTCCGGTCGCCGTCAGGCGGACCCAAAGGACGCCGCGTTCTTCGGTGATGAGCTGGTTCTCGGTCTGCGCGCCGAGCACGAGCATGTCCGGCCGCACCGCGCCCACCTCGCGCAGGTAGTAGAGGCCCTCGTGCCCGAGCCGCTCCTCGTCGCCGACGAAGGTGAACACGATCTCGCCTTCACGAGGCCCGCCGCGTCGGGCGATCTCCTCGGCCAGCCAAAGCTGGGCCGCCATCGAGCCCTTGCAGTTGCCGGCGCCGAGACCGTGCACCTTGCCGTCGAGGACGGTGGCCTCGAAGGGCTCGGTATGCCAGTTCCTCCGATCGCCCACGCCGACGGTATCGACGTGAGCGTTGAAGACGAGAGAGGGTCTGGGGTCGCCGAGCCTGGCGACCACGTTGTCCACGCCCTCGCTTCGGCCAAGGGTCTCGACGGCGTAGCCCGCCTCGCCGAGACGGCGCGCCGCAAAGGCGCAGATCTCGCGCGTGTCGCCGGGCGGATAGGGCGACGGAATCGCGATCAGCTCGGAGAGAGTGCCGGTCAGAGCATCGGCAAGCGCGGTCTCGTCCATAATCCGTCTCCGGTGTGAACGCGGACAGTGTCAGCTATTGGCCAGCTCGGTGAGGCACGCCGTCAGCACGCGCGCCCCCGCCGCCAGGTCGCCGGGCGTCGCGTTCTCGGCCTCGTTGTGGCTGATCCCGCGCTCGCAGGGAACGAAGATCATTCCTGCCGGGCACACCCCGGCCAGGAAAATGGCGTCATGCCCGGCGCTGGAGAACATGTCCATGTGGCCCAGGTTCAACCGTGCGGCGTGGCGCCGTACCGTGTCGATGATCGCGGGGTCGAAATCGGTCGGCGGCGTGTCGCTGATCGGCTTGACGGCGACCTCGCAGCCCTGCGCGTGCGCGCGGCACGTGGGCTCGATGCGCCCGCACAGCTCGGCGATGGTGGAAGCATCCGGGTGCCTGAAATCGATGGTGAACCTCACGCGGCCCGGAACCGTGTTGGGCGAACCCGGCGAGACGTCGAAGCGCCCCACCGTGAAGCGAACCGTGTCGGTGTCGTCGGCCATTTCCTCGCCGAGAGCGGCGACCATGGCGACGGCCGCCCGCAGGGCGTCCTTGCGGGCACGAAGAGGCGCCGTGCCGGCGTGCGCTTCCTCGCCCACGACCTCCACGTTGTAGCGGCGCGCGCCCTGGACTCCGGTAACGATGCCAATGGTCCGACCCGAGGCCTCCAACAACGGTCCCTGCTCGATGTGGGCCTCGATGTAGGCCGAGACCGGGAAGCCCGGTTCCGTGACGGGCAGATCGGGAGTGGCGGCGAGGGTTCGCTCGAGCGCCTGGCCCACGCTCGTGCCGTCCCAGTCTGGAACATGCAGGATCTGGTCGATATTCGCGTCGCCGCTGAAGACCGCCGAACCCATGCAGCCCGGTTGGAACCGGCTGCCTTCCTCGTTGGTCCAGGCGACGACGCAGATCGCCCGCCGGGTCTCGACGCCGGCCCCGTTCATCGCCTCGAGCGCCTCGACGCCCGCCAGCACACCGTATGCGCCATCGAACTTGCCGCCGGTCGGCTGGCTGTCCAGATGGCTCCCGGTCAGAACGGGCGCCGCGGCCCCATCGGTTCCGGAGCGGCGCACGAAGACGTTGCCGATGCGGTCGTTGAACGCATCGAGGCCGATGTCGCGGGCCCAGTCCACCAGGAGCCGTCGCGCCCGGGCGTCCTCTGCCGACAGGGCCTGGCGGTTCACGCCGCCCTTCTCCGTGGCGCCGATCTGCGCCAACTCCATGTGCCGGCGCCATAGCCGCCCTTCGTCGACCATGGCCGATGCTTTCTCGATCAGAGGACTGGATGCCTCCATGGGCCCTCCGTGGAGCGCGTGCGCTGCGGATAGTACCAGCTTGACAGGGGCCGCAACATTACGGGCGATGTCCCACGAGGCAAGACCTGGGTGACGAACACCCCTCGCCGTTGCGGTCGCCGCGGAACGCGGACTAGGGTGCTCGGCGTGCTCTATCGAACGGGGGCGGAGAGATGCCTGATCCCTATCCGCGAGACATGGTCGGCTACGGCCGCAGGCCGCCGGACCCGAAGTGGCCCGGTGATGCCCGCCTCGCCGTGCAGTTCGTGGTCAACTACGAGGAGGGGGGCGAGAACAACGTCCTGCATGGCGACGAAGCGTCGGAAGCGTTCCTGTCGGAGATCGTTGGCGCCAAGCCGCTCCGTGGCGTGCGGCACATGAACATGGAATCGATCTACGAGTACGGCAGCCGAGCCGGGTTCTGGCGCCTTCATCGCCTGTTCACATTACGCGACATGCCGGTCACCGTTTACGCGGTCGCCATGGCTCTCGAGCGGAATCCCGAGGCCGCCGCGGCGATGATGGAAGCCGGTTGGGAGGTCGCCACCCACGGCTATCGTTGGATCGACTATCAGTTCGTGGACGAGGACACCGAACGCGAGCACATGCGGCGGGCGATCGAGATACAGACGCAGGTGACCGGTGAAAGACCCCTGGGCTGGTATTGCGGCCGGTGCAGCCCGAACACCCGGAGGCTCGTAGCCGAGGAGGGCGGTTTCCTTTATGATGCAGATAGTTATGCCGACGACTTACCATATTGGGTCATGGACTACGACGAACCCTTGCTGATCGTCCCGTACACCCTCGACAACAACGACATGCGTTTCGCCACCAACCAGGGCTTCAACTCCGGCGACCAGTTCTTTGCGTATCTGCGCGATGCTTTCGACACTCTTTACCAGGAGGGCGAAACCGCGCCGAAGATGATGTCCGTGGGTCTGCACTGTCGCCTCGTGGGGCGGCCGGGAAGGACCGCCGCGCTCACCCGTTTCCTTGATCACGTGCTGTCACATGACAAGGTTTGGGTGTGCCGGCGGATCGATATTGCACGCCACTGGCGCACCCACCACAGGCCCTATGGGACATCCTGAGGCCCGCGACCGAGGAACTGTCCGGCGGTGCGACTCGGAGCGCTCCGAATCGTCCGATGGGACCGAATCGGCGGTAATAACCACACATTTTGTATGGTTATACCACTTTCGCGGTTGGCCGATTCAACTTTATCGGAGCGGCCGTCATACGCCCTCTGACGCACATGTGAAGCTCCCGGAAAGCGCTCGTTTCTGCGGCTTTTAAGAACTCACGGCATAGTCGCATGTAAGGGGCTGAACCGGCAACATCTGGCCAAGAACCCACTTAATTGAGGTCTTGAAGTAATTGTTCTATGCTTGCAATTGAACTAGTTGATGTATTAGGAACGCTCGCGGTTGTCCTGAATCACTCAAGAGGGAAGCATGCCTGAAGGTCTGGAAAGAGTAAAGAAGTGGCTCGGCCAGATCACTGAGATCGGCCTTCTCCTGGTCGCGCTGTTCATCGTGTTTCAGATTCTGTTCGGCAGAGACGTTCTGTTCAACCAGATCGATGTCGTCGGGAATCTGATCGCGCTGATCCAGGCACTGGGTGAAAACGGTCTTGTCGGATTGATCGCGTTGGCAGTCATTCTGTGGTTGTTCGCGAAGAGGACTCCTGGCTGATCCGGTCAGCTCTCCCGGGTCCGTGAGAGGGTCCGGCTCCGGCGCATCAGCGATCTGCAAGGAAGCCGCCCCGCGCTGAACGAGCCGGGGCGGTTTCTCTTTCCGTCGCCCGTCCGCCTTGGCCACTCACGGGTTTGCGTTTTGATACCGGGGCATCCCCACGCTAGTGTGCCGCGCCGCCCACTCGATCGAGGAGGTTCCAGGCGGTGGCGGCTCCCGCCGGCTCGGCCTCGACAACAGCTTGCAAACCGCGTCGGGCGCGGTATTGATGTTCGCGGTCCGGACCTGATGGTGATTCGAGTCGTATCGAGAGAACAGCCGTGTGACGCTGGGACTTTGGGAAGAACGCGGGCGGCAGCGCCGCAAGCGGCGGGTCTGGTGGACGGTCGTGCGCTGGGCGTTCGTGTTGGCCATCATAGTTGGGGCCGGCGTCTGGTCTTACGATATCGGGACGACGCTGGCGCGCCAGGACGTCATCCACCTGGAACGGCGTATCGCCGAGATCAACGAGGTGAATGCCCGGCTTCGCACACAGATCGCCGGCCTTGAGGCGGCGGTCCGCACGGCCAGCGAGCGGGCTGCGCGACTCACCGGCGACATTCCATCCGCCGAGGACCAGGAGCTGCTGAACCTGGTTCGGGAGAAGCTCGAAGAGGGTGTGCCCCGCGAACGCCTCGCCTTCGTGATCGTGGCCGCCGACGTCGAGCGCGAGTGCCCGGTGGATCCGGTGACCAAGCGCTTCGTGGTCCGGACCGAGCTCCATGACGGGGGGAATGAATCGGTCTCGTTCGCCGACAACACGATCACGGTCACCGCCAGCGGTGAATTGGCGCGGAACGAAACCGGGCAGGCCGAGGCCTGGTTCGACCCGGCGAAACCGGTGACCGCGGTGTTTACGCACATCGGCGGCCAGCGCTCCGAAGCCAAGGGCTCGTTGCCCCTGCGTCATTCCGTGGTCGTGGGGGATACGGAATATCGCTTCAACCTCGTGGCCGGTGAGCGTTCGTTCGTTCGCGTGACGGCCGACGGCTGCGTCTATCCGTAACCGCGCCGCTCCCCCCTCAGTCGATGGAGAGAGCCAGGATGCGGCTCAGCTGGCAGTGCGGCCGGTCGGTTTCGGCGTGCCAGCGATTGAACGCGTCCTGCACCTGAGCCCGATCCCGCTTGCCCTTGGGCGTGCCGTCGAAGGCCTTCCAGTGGTTGAGGGCACGGATGACGTCCCCGGTGAGCAGGAAAGTGTCCTTGCCCACCATGCGCAGGAGATAGGGGCCGGAGTTGCCGCCGAGCTGCTGAAACCGCTTGCTCAGGTCGGCCCACAGGCCGGTGGTGTCCGTGTCCGGCCAGTCCGCCAGGTAGCCGCCGAAGCCCCCGAAAGCCTCCGCGACTTCCAGCATCGCCGCCGCGTTGGCGCGGACGGACTTGATCTTGCCCCAGTGCCGGATGAGCCGTTCGTCCTTCATCAGGCCTTCCAGAGCCTCGTCGCTCATCGCCCGCACGCGGCGCGGCTCGAAGCCCATGAAGGCTTCCTCGAAGGCGGGCCAGCGTTTATCCACCAGTGCGTGCCGCAGGCCGGCGCGGAAGATTCGCAGACTCATCTGCGATAGATAGCGGTCGTCGCCAACGGACCGCAGATCGGCGGCGGACGCGGGTTCCGGGAGTTTCGCGGCCAGCTCGTCCTTGCCGCCGACGCGCTCGGCGGCGCGTTTCTCGATCGTCGCGAAAGGGGTCATGAGCTGAATCCTACCGCTCGCCGGGACGGCGGACAATTCCAGGCGCGCGATCGCCGGCGCGCTCGACCGTTCAGTACGGAACCTTGTCGGGATTGGCTCGCCAGGCATCGAACGCGGCGAGCGCCTCGTCGGCGAGGATGCGGCGCGTCGGCAGGCGCCTCGCCTCGACGGGGAGCGAGAGCTCGCGATAGAGAAACGCGTCGTCGAAATCGATGGCGGCGGCGTCCTGGCGCGCGTTGGCAAACCACATCCGGTCGAGTCGGGCCCAGAAGATGGCCCCGAGGCACATGGGGCAGGGCTCGCAGCTGGTGAAGATCTCGCAGCCCGCAAGGTTGAAGGTGTCGAGGGCGCGGCATGCCCCCCGGATGGCGTTGATCTCGGCGTGCGCCGTGGGATCGTTGCTGGTGGTCACCTGGTTGAAGCCTTCGGCGATGATGCGGCTGTCCTTGACGATCACCGCGCCAAACGGGCCGCCGTTGCCACGAGCGGCCTCGATGCTGAGGGCAATCGCCCGTCGCATGAACTCTTCCTGAATCATGAGCACTCCTTGAATATCCTCCCATACCAACGCCGGACCAAGGTTAACCGGGGGCGAGGGGCGTCTCCAAGCCGGTTCGCGCCGGACCGGTCACACGATCCTGACCGGATCGCCCAAGGACAGGCTCAGGATTTCGGCGACGCGGCCTCGATTCACCGCGAGCTCCGCAAGTCCGTTGGCGTTCTCGTACCAGAAAGGCTCGCCCGTTGGCGCCTCGGCGAAGGTGCGGGCACGGGCCAGCACATGGCCGCCGGCCTCGAGCCGCGCCGTCGGCGGCAGCTCGCTCGCGCGCAGGCCGGTCATGGCGTTGCCGAAGTGATCGACATACACGATGCGCGGAAGATCGTCCGGCCAGTCGGGCCGGCGCAGCCGTGCGAGCTCGCGCGCCACGCCGAGATTTCCCACCTCGCCCTCCGGTCCCCGAGCGGCCAGGCGCGCGGCCACCGGGGCGAACAGATCGCGCCCGTGGAAGCTCGCGCTCAGCTTCTCCGGCCGCCATGTGATCTCGAACCAGCGCGCCGCCGCGGCGCGGCGGACGATGGGCTCGAACAACCCGTTTTCCGGCCCCACGAACCAACGTCCGTCGGCCTCGACCATCGCCGCCGCGCGGGCCGATCCGACGCCGGGATCGACGACGCAAAGGAACACGGCGTCCCGCGGGAATTCGGGCGCGTAGGCCGCCAGCAGGTATGCGGCGAGCATCGGATCGAAAGCGGGCGCGTCGTTGAACAGCTCGATGACCGGCACGCCCGGCGCGGTGCGGTGAAGCACCGCTTTCATTTGCCCGACGTAGGGTCCCGCCGGTCCGAAATCGGTGAACAGGACGATCACGGCCGCGCCGCCACCTCGGCCCGCGCGGCTGGCCGCCGCCGCGGCGTCTCCGGAGGCTCGGGAAGCTCGCGGGCATCGGCAACGATCCGGATCGTGAGCGCCTCCTTGCGACCGCGCACCTCACGCGCCTCCGATGGCCACTGGGAGAGGTCCACACGGGCCAGGTCGGCGACCCGCTGCGACAGGACGAGCTGTGCGCCGAATTCCTTGGTCATCGCCTCGAGCCGGCTGGCCGTGTTCACGGCGTCGCCGATGGCCGTGACAGAGGTGGCGCTCGCATAGCCCATCTCGCCCACGATGGCGGGTCCGGCATGGATGCCGATTCCGATGCGGAGCGGCTCGGGGAGGTCGGCGGAGAGCGATTCGTTCAGCTCCTCCAGCCCGGCGGCCATGTGCCGGGCGGCCCGCATGGCTTTTGCGCAGCCGCGTTCGGCACGCTCGTCGATGCCGAAGAGCGCCATGATGCCGTCGCCGATGAACTTGTCCACACGGCCACCCGACCGCTCGACGGCCTCGCCCATGGAGCGGAAGTACCTGTTGAGAATGAAGACGACGTCATAAGGCAGCTTCTTCTCCGAGAGGGTCGTGAAACCCCGGATATCGGCGAACATGATGGCGATGTCCTGCTCCTGCCCCTCAAGCGACGCCGCCTTGCCGAAACCCTGCCGTGGGGTCGCCTGGGGCGGCAGCAGGGGTGTGACCGAGACCTTTTCGGAGGGCCTTGTCTGGCAGGCGAGCCGTACGTTGGGCGCCGCGCCGATGCGCGCCAGAACCTTCTGCTCCTGCGGACTCGGCTCGGGCAGGTGCTCGATGCCTTCGTTCACGCGCACGCGGCAGGTGGAGCAGCGGCCGCGGCCGCCGCAGACCGAGGCGTGCGGGATGCCGTTGAGGCGGCTTGCCTCGAGGATCGTGGGCCCCCTGGCGATGCTGATGCGGCGCCCCCCGGGATAGGTAATCTCGACGATACCCCGGCGGCGCTCGAGTATCTGGCGCCCGAGGCGCGCCAGAAGCGTGAGCGCCAGAAGCGCGGCGAGACCGCCGAGAACGGTCCGTTCGACCATCAGAACGGTCCTGTGCTCGGCATCTGACAGGGCGTTGACCGAGGTTTCGAAAGCCTCACGCCAGCCCGCTTGGTCCGCAAGGGCCGCGACCTCGCGACCGCCGGCGACGAAGCCCAGCAAGCCGGTGACCGGGAGGAGCAGCGCGACAGCGTAGAGAACCGGCAGCCACTGGCGATACCAGGGCTTCAAGCGCAGCCACAGGTGCAGCCCGATGCAGCCGTGTATCCACACCACCAGCGAGGCGACGGTCTGGCGCAGACCGCCATCGTCCACCCACAGGGTGAGCAGCACCAAGGTGTACCGGTCGTCGACGTCGAACACCTGCGCCACGACCACGGTGCCCAGAATGTGGATCAGCACGGCCGGCGGAATCGCGAGGCCCATGAGCAGCTGCACGGCCTCCGGCGCCGGCATTCGAAGCTGCCGGCGGCGGTAGATGGCGTAATAGGCCAGCGCCAAATGGGCCATGAAGGAAAGCGGCAGCAGTACGACCGTCACCGGGTTGCGCCAGATCGCGAGAAACACGAGCCGTCCCGTCTCCATGGCGCTCAGGGAGACGAGGCCAAGGGCGTGGTTGACGAAGTGAGTGAAGATGAACGCCACCAGGACAAGACCGGAGGCAAGGCGAACACCGCGTACCGTCGGGGTCAACAGCTTCGGCCAGGCTCGCCGGCGGCGCCGCCGCCGTCTTGGCGCGCTGGCTGTTTCGGCTCTCGCTGTCAGGACGACCTCCGAAGTTCAAAGAGACGTGACGCAAAACGCGGCAGGTTAACACGATGGGGTGCAATTACGCAGTAAACCGCTGAATTGCTCTCGAAATAACCGAAGAAAGTTCGCTAAATCATTGATAATAAGCGTTGAATCCCAATTCCAGTCGGCCGATAGTGGAGCCCGACCGAATTGGGAAACGGCGATGATTACCGCGATGAATACGGCGCTTGCCGGCGTTCGGGCCGCCACCGTGCGCGCCGAGATCCACGCCGGCAACATCAGCATTGCGCGTACCACCGCGCCGCTGGATCCCAGCGGCTATGCCGCCTATGGCCCAAAGGCGGCCGTGTTGACCTCGGGGCCGGGCGGCCCACAGGTCGCGGTCCGATCCGTGAAGCCGCAGTTCAATCCGGTCTTCTGGCCGGGGCATCCGGACGCCAACGCCGATGGGCTCGTGGGACTGGCCAATGTCGACCTGGCAACCGAGATCGTGGGCCTGCAGCAGGCGGCGCGAACCTACGAGGCCAATCTGGCGGTGTTTCGGACGGCGGATCGGATGCTCGGGGCGCTGATCGACGCCACGACCTGACCTCACGCACCGTCGCGGAGGCGGAGCTCGGTCAGAGCGTCCGGCGAGTCGATATCGACGAGCACGGCATCGTCGTCCATTGCAACCTCGGCAACCAGCTCTTCGTACTCGCCGATCAGATGCTTGGCCCCCACATCGCCGCTGAGGTCGTGCATCTCCTCGAAAAAACGGCGCGCCCACAACACCGGATTGCCGCGCTTGCCCTGCCACGTCGGCACGCAGATGGCGCGGCCCTCGGCCGGATTGAATGCGGCCACCAGACGATCGAGGTGCCCCGGGGTGATTCGCGGCATGTCGCCGAGCGCAACGAGAGCGCCATCGCACGATTCCGGAACCGCTGAAATCCCCGTGCGTAGCGAGGTGCTGAGACCCCGGTCGTAGGCCGGGTTGTGAACGAAGGACACCTGCCGGTCGGCGAGCGCCGCCCAGACGCGTTCGGCCTCGTGCCCGGTGACCACGATGACCGGGTCCACATGCGCCATGAGGGCGCTGTCCACGACCCGTGCGAGCATCGGCTTGCCGTCCACCTCCGCCAGCAGCTTGTTGGTCCGTCCCATCCGACGCGACTGCCCGCCCGCCAGGACGACGGCGGCAATCCGTGGCGCCGCGGTCGCCGCGGTCGCGGCCATAGGCCGCGCTTCCGCCCGGGGCAGGGGACGGATGCCGGTCTCGGTGAGCAGGCCCCCCGCGCCCATCCGCATGATCTCCCGCGGTCCCAGAGGCAGGTCGGCGAGCAGCCGATGCAGCACCCAATCGACTCCGTTCAGCTTCGGCGACCGGGCACAGCCTGGAAGGCCGAGCACGGGAACGCCCTCGAGACTGGCGGTAAGGATGAGGTTTCCGGGATCGACCGGCATGCCATAGTGCTCGACCATCCCGCCGCAGGATTCGATCGCCGCCGGAATCACGTCCCGCCGGTCGACGATCGCCGAGGCGCCGTTGATCAGCAGCAGCTCGCAGCCCTGGGCGCGCAGCGTCCGGATGGCCGCGGCCAACGCCTCCGCCTCATGCGGACAGCGAAGCTCGGCGCCGAGCTCACAGCCCAGCGCCGCGAGCCGGTCGCCGGTGACCGTCGTGGTCTTGTCGAGGGTCGTCTCCTTGGTGCCGGGAAGCCGCGTTTGCACGAGCCCCACACGGCGCCCGCGCAGCGGCGCCAGCCGCAGGAGCGGACCGCCGTGGCCGGCAATTTCCGCGCATCGGTCGACGACCTCCGCCGATGCGGCGAAGGGGATGACCTTGATCGTGGCCACCAATTGGCGCGCCCTCGCAAGCTCGTAATTGCGAAGCGTTGCAATGGTGATCGCCTCATCGACCAGATTGAGCCGGTCGATGCGGTCCTCGTCGACCAGGACCACACCGGCGGTCTCGGCGAACAGGTTCGTGCGGCCCGTGAACGCCGCCCCCGCCGAGAGGCCCGCGCCGCACGCCGCGGCCGCGACCCTGGCGGCGGCCGTATCTTCTTCGACGTCCCCAGGTTCGAGCCGCGCGACCGTCACCTCCTCGACCGCCGCCGCGGTCAGCAGGTCCACATCCTCGGCGGAGAGCACACGCCCTTTCTTGAGCGTCTTGCCTCCCGCCCGCTGTGAATGCGCGAGGATGGCGCCGGCGGCGTCTCGCGTTGGCACAGGTCCGAACTTCATCGGCTCACCCCCTGGTGCAGGACCTCCGTCACCTGGGCCAGGATCGACACGGCGATCTCGGCGGGGCTCTTGGCGCCGATGGAGAGACCCACCGGCCCATGAACCCGAGCCAGCTCGTCATCGCTGAAACCGGCTTTCTTGAGCCGCCTGAGGCGCGCCCCCTGGGTCTTGCGGCTGCCAAGGGCGCCTATGTAGAACGCGTCGGACCTGAGGGCCGCGCCGAGCGCGGGATCGTCCAGCTTGGGGTCGTGGGTGAGGGTGATAACCGCGGTCCGGCTGTCCGGCGCCAGTTCCTCGAGGGCGTCGTCGGGCCACGTGTCGGTCAGGTTCACGTTGGGAAACCGGGTCGCGGTCGCGAAGGCGCCCCGGGGGTCGACGATCGTGACGTCATAGCCGGCAAGGGCCGCCATCGGCGCGAGGGCCTGAGCGATGTGCACCGCGCCCACGAGTACCATCCGCTTCGGCGGATTGAACACATGAACGAAGACGGGGCCGTCAGCGGTCTCCACGCGACCTGAACGGTCGTCACGCAAGGCTTGATGCGCCGCCGCAAGCGTTCCTTCGTCGAGCGCGAGCTCGCCGTCCACACCGTCCGGCAGGACAATGGCCTGTGCGCCCGTGCTCAGATGCGTCGCCAGCGCGAAGGGCTCCTTGCGGGCCCGGGCGTCGAGGATGGTGTCGAGGGTGGACGTTCGCATCGTCTCAGCTCAGCGGCTCCACATAGACCTCCACCCTGCCGCCGCAGGCGAGGCCCACCTCCCAGGCCATCTCGTTCGTAACGCCGAACTCCAGCAGCCTGGGCTCTCCCGACGCCATCACCTGTCTGGCTTCCTGGACCACCGCACCCTCGATGCAGCCGCCGGACACCGAACCGGTCATACCGCCGTCCTCGTCGACCACAAGCTGGCTGCCGACCGGCCGCGGTGAGGAGCCCCAGGTGCTGACGACCGTGGCGAGCGCCACCTTCTTGCCCGCGCGCCGCCACTTGTCCGCCTGGTCCAGGACGTCTTCGTGATCCATCGCCTCGCTCATGCTACCTTCTCCAGCGCACCTGCCTCGTCCCGATACGTGCCCAGATCGCTCAGCGCCTCGCTCAGCTGCGTGAGGGCCTCGAGGTTATGGATCGTGCGCACGTCATCCACATGCCGGACAATGACCTGGGCGCCTTTGGATTTTGGCTCATAGCCGGCGTAGCGCAAAAGCGGATTGAGCCAGAACACGCGGCGTGACGACATGCGCAGCCGCTCCATCTCGCGCTCGAGGTTCTGTCCGCCGGCGTCGCGATCGAGCCCGTCGGTGATCAGCAGCACGACGGCGCCCTGGCCGAGCACCCGCCGCGACCAGATATTGTTGAACTCGTGCAGGCAATGACCGATGCGGGTACCGCCGGACCAGTCCTCGACGGCTTTGGCGACCCGATCCAGGGCCTCGTCCACGTCCCGGTAGCGCAGGTGACGCGTGATGTTGTTCAGCCGCGTCCCGAAGACGAACGTGAACACCCGGTCCCGGTCGTTCGTCACGGTGTGCATGAAGTGCAGCATCATCCGCGAGTATCGCGCCATCGAGCCGGAAATGTCGCAGATGAAAACCAGCGGCGGTCGCCGCCGGCGTCGCTTGCGGTAACGCAGGGGTATGGTCCCGCCGCCGGTGCGCAGCGACGCCCTCAGGCTGGCGCGCATGTCGATGCGGGCGCCGCGCGGATTGGATCGGAAGCGACGCGTCGGCACCTGGGCGAGCGGGAGCCTGAGGCAGGCGATGGCCCGTTTCGCCTGCTCGATCTCTTCGCCGGACATCTTCTCGAAGTCCATCTCGCGCAGAATTTCCCGGTCCGACCAGGTCATCACGGCGTCGAGCTCGATCTCCGGCTCGTCGTCGTCCCGCGCGCGGGCGCCGTCCTGCCCGGCGCCGCCGCGCAGCGCTTCCACGACGCGGGGCATGAGCTCCTCCGCCTTGGAACGGTCCAGGGGCACGCGAATGCTTGGCAACACGAGCGACAGCATGCGGTCGAGCAGTTGCGGGTTGCGCCAGAAGACATGAAAGGCCTGGTCGAAAATCGGACGTTGGTCGCGCCGGTTGACGAAGACCGCGTGGAGCGTCCAGTAGAAGTCCTCGCGATTGGTGACGCCCACGGTATCGACCGCGGAAAGCGCCTCGAGGACCCGACCGGGGCCGACCGGGACCCCCGCGGCTCGAAGCACGCGCGCGAAATGCACGATATTGGCCGCAAGGCGGCCGCCGCTCCCGTTGCCGTTGTCGGCGGCTGACATGCGGACCTAGCTCGCCACGGCCTCTGCGGCCGCGAGTTCCGCTTTCACCTGGGCAAGGATTCGAGCCGCCTCGCTGCCGCGCACCTTGGCAATATCGTCCTGGTACTTGAGCAGGACGCCGAGGGTGTCGTCGATCGCCTGCGGCGTGAGCTCAATGGCGTCGAGCTGGTGGAGCGCCGCGGTCCAGTCGATGCTCTCGGCGATTCCCGGCTGCTTGAACAGGTCGATGCCGCGCAGGGTCTGGACGAAGTGCACGACCTGCCGGCTCAGGTTCGCGGCGGCCTGGGGCGCCTTGAGGCGCAGAATTTCCAGCTCGCGCTCCGCCGTCGGGTAGTCGACCCAGTAATAGAAGCACCGCCGTTTGAGCGCGTCGTGTATCTCCCGCGTGCGATTCGATGTGATAACGACGATCGGGGGCTCCTCGGCGCGAATGGTCCCGATCTCGGGGATCGTGACCTGGAAATCGGCAAGAAGCTCGAGGAGGTAAGCCTCGAACGGCTCGTCGGTGCGGTCGAGCTCGTCGATCAACAGCACGGCGGGTCCGCGCAGGTCCGGCCCCAGCGCCTGGAGCAGGGGGCGCTTGATGAGGAACCTGTCGGAGAAGATGTCGGTGCTGAGCTGATCGCGGTCCTGGATGCCTTCCGCCTCGGACATCCGGATCTCGATCATCTGCGCCGAGTAATTCCATTCATAGACGGCCGAGGCGACGTCCAGTCCCTCGTAGCACTGCAGGCGCACGAGTCGGCGGTCCAGGGTTTCGGCGAGCACATTGGCGATCTCGGTCTTGCCGACGCCGGCCTCGCCTTCCAGGAACAGGGGCCGCTTCTGCGCCAAGGTGAGATAGACCGCCGTGGCCAGCGAGCGGTCGGCGATATAGCTGCCCTTGCGCAGCAGCTCGAGTGTCGCATCAACGGACTGCGGCAAGCTCATGAAACTCCCCGAAGTAATTGTACGACGCGCGTTAGATTATTCAGACACTTATTTGCGGCGCCACTGGCCCGATTCATCGAGAATGTAGGTGCCTGGCGGCGCCTGCTCGATGACCCGGCTTCCCACGACGACCTCCACCTGCTCGAGTGTACTGCCCGTTTTCTCGGCGATCTCCTGATACTTGATGCGGCGGCGGGCGTTGATCTCCTCGACCAGCGCCGCGATCTCCGGTGTCGCCGTGCCCACGGGCGCGATGTAGCCGCGTGGGGTCTCGCCCACGGTGCCGGCCGCCTTGGCGTCGCTCAGAGAGTCCGCCCCGGCCGGAGGGGGAGCGGCAACGCTCAGCACGGCGGCGACCGCGACAGCCGGCAGGGCTGCTATCAGGCGCTGAATCATGGCTCTCGGTGCCATTGTCCGGCCCTCAAAAAAGATCCTCATTCTCGCGCAGGAGATCGTCGACCTCTCGCTCAATCCTAACCCGTACTTCCTGCTCGATCGTCACGTTCAAGTTGATAACGATCGGATCCTGCGGCGCTTCGAGTCTTACCGTCGGCGTGCACGCCGCCAGGATAGCAAAGGCCGTGGCAATCAGACCCATGCGGCCACGACATCTCTGTAAGTGCTTCTGGCGCAAGGATCCGATCCCTATGGGCTGTGTATAACCATATTGCGTCCGCGGAAGTGTTCATCAAGGGCGGGCGCGTGTCAAAGGCGCTTGGGAAGCTAAGTTTGACCTGAGTCAATCGCCGAACTCGAGGATGCGCTCGCGAATGCGCTCGGGCAGGGTGTAGGTGGCCAGACCGCGGCTCAGGATTGCGTCCAGGGGACCGGTGATGGTCACGTTGAGCGCGAACGGAACGCCTCCATAAACGTCCGGATTTCGACCCTTGAGCGACAGGCCGAGCACCAGCTCCTCGGCCTCGCCCTCGTCGAGGCTCACGCGGATCGTGTCGTATTGGAAGTTCTCGATGGCGTCGAGAAACAACGCCGTGCTCGCGTCGACCTCGGTAAGCGCCGATCCCACCTCTTTGGGGTGGTAGCTGAGGGTTCCGCCGCCCGCCCGCGTCTCCAGCACGCCTCCGCGGATCGCGACCTCGCCGTTTTCGACCACCACCGGGATCGTGCCGTCGAGGAGTCCGGTGGCGGAGAAATCGCCGTACTCCGCGAGCTTGAGGATGCGGGCGAGCTGAACGCCGCTGACCTCCAGGTCAACTGCAAAGTTCGGGTCCGTCGGCGAAAGCCTGAAGGGCTCGGAGCCGATCGAGCCGCCGAACAGCAAAAGCTCGTCAAGCTCCACTTCGACGCTGCCGTCTCCCCTCAGCTGGAACAACAGCCGCCCCCGCGTCATCGGCACGCCCACGTCGATGAGTCCCACGAGGATCTCCTGGCCGGGCGGCGTTGTCGGCGGAAACAGGCTGTCGAAATGGACGATGGTGTTCGCGTTCTCGACCGTGATCTCACCCGTCGTCAGCCGCTTGACCTCCACCAGCAGGTCGAGGGACGAAACAGGCTCGCCGCCGTCCCAGCTTATCCTCCCCGTGGCGTCGACTGCGCCGTCGACTTCCTCGAACTTGCCCGCCAGCACGGGAAACAGCCGCGACGGCTCGAGGACGGTCGGCAGGAACGTGAGCCGCTTGAGCTGACCCCGCAGCTCGCCGCTTCCCCGCGTCATGTCATGATGGCCTTCCGCGTTGAGGGCCAGGCGCCCGGATGCGTCAGCGAGCTCGAGCGCGAACGTCACACGGTGGTCATCCTCGGTCCGTAGAGACGCGAGCGCTCGGACCGGAACCACGAGCGGTGGAAAGTGACCGTGGG
>JBHICL010000011.1:0-20341 GCA_046759605.1 Alphaproteobacteria bacterium
CGCCGCGCGAAGGCCAGGAGCCGCCCGTCGACCGCCGCGAGCCCCAGGGAGATAAGGGCCATGCCCGCGAACGCCGTCCACCCGAGCCGCTCGCCCAGCACCAGCGTCCCCAATATCACGGCGCTCACGGGGACGAGGAACGTCACCAGCAGGATGTTGGTGGCGCCGGCCACGGCGAGGATGCGGAAATAGATGACGTAAGCCAAGGCGGTGCTGGCCACCGCGAGGCCGAGCACCGCGCCCCATGTGATCGCGGTCGGGTTCGCGAGGGTCCAGGGGCTCTCCGTCACGATGGCGATGGGCGCCATCATCACGGTCGTGGAGACGAGCATGGCGGCGCTGGCGACGGTGCTGGGCACCCCCTGGAAGCGGCGGCCGTAGACGCCGGCGCCGGCATAGGAGAGCGCCGCCCCGAGGATCGCCACCTGGCCAAGTCCATAGAGGCCAAGCCCGCTGAGGCTCTCGGGTCCGATGAGCACGGCGACGCCGCACAGCCCGACGGCCACGCCGGCCAACCGGTTGGGCGCCATGCGCTCGTCGCCGGTGAAGCGATGCGCCAGCACCACGGTGAACAACGGCGTCGTCGCGATGAGGATCGCGGCGAGGCCGCTTTCGATCTGGGTCTGCCCCCAGGTGATCAGAGTGAACGGCACCAGGTTGTTCAGCGCCCCCATCACCAGGAAGGCGCCCCACAAGGTCAACGAACCCGGCAGACGCTCGCCACGCATGTAGACGAAGGCCGTCATCACCACCGCGGCGAGGCCCACGCGGACGAGCACCAGGGTGAGCGGCGGCACCTCCGCGAGCGCCACCTCGACGAAGAAGAACGAGCCGCCCCACAGCACCGAGAGCAGGATGAGGAGCAGCCACTCCGTGGGCCCCATGGTCCGGCTGATCATCGCCGTCCGATCCGGCGCATGTGTAATCCCCCTTCTCGCTGTTCTCGGCCCTATATAGCTCACCTTCCCTCGCGTCCACCCGAAGCTTGCGCGTCATCACGGTAGTCCCGTGACTCGGCCGGTCGGGCTAAACTGGCGTGATCCGGATCGAAGCATGCGCGACGTTGGCACACTCGAGGTGGTCGATCGTCCCTCGCCGAATCATGGCGAACGGGCCGTGGGCGTTGTCGTCGACATTCTCGTCATCCACTACACCGGCATGGCCGACGGCGCTTCCGCGCTCGAATGGTTGTGCCGGCCCTCGAGTCGCGTGAGCGCCCATTACCTGGTGGAGGAGAACGGCAGCGTCTTCCATCTGGTCCCCGAGCACCGCCGCGCCTGGCACGCGGGCGCCAGCTCGTGGCGCGGGCATGACGACGTGAATTCGCGCTCGATCGGCATCGAGCTGGTCAATCCCGGCCACGAGTTCGGCTACCGGGCGTTCCCCGAGCCGCAGATCGCGGCGCTCATCGCGCTTTGCCACGGCATCCTGGAGCGTCATCCGATCCCGCCCCGTAACGTGGTCGGCCACGCCGACGTGGCCCCCGCCCGCAAAAGCGATCCGGGGGAGCTGTTTCCGTGGCGCCGGCTGGCGGCCGAGGGGATCGGGCTGTGGCCCAGTCCCACCGATCCCCAGGCGACGGATGCCGTGGCGCTTCTACGGGCCTACGGCTACACGGACAGAGAGGCCACGCCCGAGGAGCTCACGACCGCCTTCCAGCGCCACTTTCGCCCGAATCGGATCGACGGCGTCGTAGATCGCGACACTCTCAGCCGTCTCTCCGGGCTCGTCGAACTTGTTGCGCGGGAGCGCCAGCTGCCTTAAGTATCTAAAGTGCCAGACGGTCGGATGGCCGCGCTCCGGCAATGGGGAAACCCGCCGGGGTGAGGAAAGTCCGGGCTCCGCGGGAACACGGTGCCGGTTAACGGCCGGCGGGGGCGACCCCAGGGAAAGTGCCACAGAAAGCAAACCGCCGGCGGCCCAAAACCGCCGGTAAGGGTGAAAGGGTGCGGTAAGAGCGCACCGCGTCTCCGGCAACGGCGACGGCAGGGCAAACCCCACCGGGAGCAAGACCGAGTAGGAGCGGCAGGCGGGCGGTCTCCGCCCGCGGACGAGTTTCCGCGTCGCCGCTCGGGTGGGTCGCGCGAGGCGCCCGGCGACGGGCGTCCCAGATGAATGGCCATCCTCCGACTTCTCGGAGACAGAACCCGGCTTACAGACCGTCTGGCACCTCCCCACCATAGTCCAAATCATCAATAAAAGAACATTACACGAACACAATTGCGTCATATTCTCGGCCGAATACTACGCTGGTGCGAGTAGCGAAGGCCGTTCGGGGCGAATTTATTGCCTTAACTTTTTGTTAACTCGTTGACGCCCAAATTGTCCCATGCTATCCCATGTTGTCCCATACCAGCCCATGAACGTTGGTTGGGGCGCCTGGCAGAAGAACGAGCAAAACCGCTGTCAGAGCAGGCGGACGCATGGCGCTGTTTCTGTCCACAGTTGTCAACAAAGTCGACCGCAAGGGTCGGGTCTCCGTACCCGCCCCGTTCCGCGCCGTCGTGGCCGGTCAGAGCTTTCAGGGAATCGTGGCCATACCGTCGTTCAAGGCCCCGGCGTTGCAATGCGGAGGCATGGACTGGATGGAGCGACTGAGCGCCGGCGTTGACGGCTTCGACATTTTCTCCGAGGAGCACGACGCGCTGACCGCGGCCCTGTTCGCGAACGCCCAACCCCTCGCCTTCGATGGCGAGGGGCGCATCGTCTTGCCGGCGCCTCTCATGGAGCACGCGCACATTGCCGACCGGGCCTGCTTCGCGGGCCGCGGCCCCACGTTCGAGATCTGGCAGCCCGAGGAGTTCACCCGTTACCAGGCGGAGCAGACGAGGCTCGTCTCCGAACGGGGCCTCACGCTCAGGCGCCCCGGCGACAGGGGAAGCGAGCGATGACCGCGGGTTCTCGGGGCGCCACCGGCTCCGCTCACACGCCGGTGCTGCTGCATGAGGTCATCGGCGCCCTCAATCCAAGGGCGGGCGCGGTGTTCGTCGACGGCACCTTTGGCGGCGGCGGCCATTCGAAGGCGCTCCTCGACACCGCCGACTGCGTCGTCTGGGGCATCGACCGCGACCCGGAGGCCGTCGCCAGGGGCGCGGCAATGGTGGAGGCCTATGGCGGCCGGCTGAAGCTGCTCCATGGGCGCTTCGGCGAGATGCGCGACCTGCTGCGCTCGGCCGGGGTGGAAGCCGTCGACGGCGTGGTGCTCGATCTCGGCCTCTCCACCGATCAGCTGGACGACCCGAGGCGTGGCTTCTCGTTCAGCCTCGACGGTCCCCTCGACATGCGCATGGATCGCGACGGCCACGCCGCCGCCGAGTTCGTCAACAGCGCGCCCGAAAGCGAGCTGGCCGCCGTCATCTACACTTTCGGCGAGGAGCGCCTGTCGCGCCGCATCGCCCGCGCCATCGTCGCGGCGCGCGCGGAACAGCGCGTGCGCACGACACGGCAGCTGGCCGAGATCGTGCGCGCCGTCACGCCTTCGGGCCGGCGCGCCGGCGCCATGGATCCGGCGACCAGGACATTCCAGGCGCTGAGGATCCATGTCAACGACGAGCTTGCCGAGCTCGACCGCGGGCTGGTCTCCGCCGAGCAGATCCTGCGTCCCGGCGGCAGGCTCGCGGTCATCTCGTTCCACTCGCTCGAGGATCGGCGGGTCAAGGAATTTCTGCGCGCGCGCGGCGGCGGCGCGCGTGGCGGCTCACGTCACCTCCCGGCGTTTAACGAGCCGCCGCGCGCGCCGTCCTTTTCCCTGGTCCGACGGCGGGTGATCCGCCCCGGCGCGAGCGAGGTCGCGGCCAATCCGCGCGCCCGTTCGGCCCGCATGCGGGTGGCCGAGCGCACCGGCGCGCCCTCTTGGCCCGCCGCCGGGGTGCTGGAGGCCTCGGGATGATTCGGCCGCTCATCGTCATCACCGTGTCCGCCGCGGTCGGCGCGCTCTTCTATGTCTCGCTCGAGGTTCGCGAGCTCGAAGCGGAGCTGGTCGAGCTGAACCGGCAAATAACCGGAGAGCAGGAAGCGCTTCACGTCCTCAGGGCCGAGTGGAGTTTCCTCAATCACCCGGCGCGCCTCAGGCGGCTGAACGGGCGCTATCTGGACCTGGTCCCCGTCGAGGGTCGGCAGCTGGGCGCCCTGGCGCAGGTCCCGGAGCGGCCGCCGGAGGCCGAGGTGGACGACAGCGCGCCCGAGGAGGCGACTCTCGTCGCCGCGGTCACGGTCGCGCCGCGGCGCAAGCCGGCGAGCCCGCCTCGAATCAACGCGTCCCCCGCCCGGGCGGCGGTCGCCGAGTCGTCCCCGCGCGCGGCCAGAACGGAGGATCCGGCGCCCACGAACGAATGGGAGTGGGAGACCATAGAGGACGCGATCGCCGACGTCCTGCAACTCTCGGCCCTGGAGCCTCGCGAATGAGTGGACGGCTCGAGCTGGAGAACGGCGGGCGGAACGTCATGGAGGTGGCGCGCACGCGACTCCTCGTCGGCGGCATACTCTTCGCCGCGGGATTTCTCATCGTCGCGGCACGTCTCGTGGATCTCAGCATCTTTCAGCATCCCGATGGGCCTCGCGACGCCAGCGGTCGCACGGTCGTGGGGGAGCTAAAGACCAATCGGGCGAATATCGTCGACCGGAACGGCGTGCTGCTGGCCACCTCCCTCGTCACCGCGTCGCTCTACGCCGATCCGCGGCGCGTTCCCGATCCCGCCGCCGCCGCCCGACAGCTTGGTCCGGTGCTGCCCAATGTCGGCGAGGCCAAGCTGCGCCAGAAGCTCGCGTCGGACCGAAGTTTCGTGTGGATCAAGCGCAATTTGACGCCCCGGCAACAGTTCGAGGTCAATCGTCTGGGAATACCCGGCCTCGACTTCCAGCGCGAATACCGTCGGATCTACCCCCACGGGCCGCTTACCGCGCACGTCGTCGGGTTCACGGGAATCGACAATGTCGGGCTGGGTGGGGTCGAGCAGAGCTTCGACCGGGAGCTTCGCGAGAATGTTGGGCGAGCGGTCACGCTTTCCCTCGATGTCCGCATCCAGCAGATCCTGCGCGAGGAGCTGGCGCGGCAGATAGACAGGTTCGGCGCTCTCGGCGGCGGCGGAATCGTCATGGACGCGAACATTGGCGAGATCATCGCCATGGTGTCGCTCCCGGATTTCGATCCCAACAAGCCCGGCGAGGCGTCCGCGGACAGCCGCTTCAACCGCGCCTCGCTCGGCATCTACGAGCTCGGCTCGGTGTTCAAGATCTTCAACCACGCGGTCGCGCTCGAGTCCGGGACGGCCACGCTCAGGGACGGCTACGACGCGACGAAGCCCATTCGTATCGCCCGGTTCCTGATCACGGACTTCCATCCGGAGAAGCGCTGGCTGACGTTGCCTGAGATCTTCATGCACTCGTCCAATATCGGCTCGGCCAAGATGGCATTAGATATCGGCGGGCCGACGCAGCGACGTTTCCTCGACCGGCTGGGGCTGCTCCAGCGCACGAGCGTGGAGCTCCCGGAGCAGGGCCAGCCTCTCTATCCCAGGAAATGGCGCGACATCAACACGATGACCATCGCGTACGGACACGGCATCGCCGTGAGTCCGCTCCATCTGGTGACGGCCGTGGCCGCGGTCGTGAACGGCGGCGTCCGTGTCAGGCCGACGGTGGTCAGGCGCGCCACGGGAGAGGCGCTGCCCGACGACCGGGTGCTCTCGCCCGAGACGTCGGAGACGATGCGCCGGCTGCTGCGCCTGGTGGTGGAGAACGGGACCGGCCGCAACGGCGCGGCCGACGGCTACCTGGTTGGCGGCAAGACCGGGACGGCCGAGAAGCTCGAGAACGGCCGCTACAAGCACAAGGCCCTCATCTCGTCCTTTGTGGGCGTCTTTCCCATCACCGAGCCGCGTTACGTGGTCATGGCGATGCTCGATGAGCCCAAGGGCATCGAGGAGAGTTACGGATTTGCCACCGGCGGGTGGACCGCCGCGCCGGTAGTCTCGAACGTCATTTCGCGTATGGCGCCGCTCTTGGGCATGGCCCCCGTTGACGAGGGCGCGTCCGACATCAGAGCGGAGCTGGCGATACGGTGAAACGTCGGGGCGGGAGAAATTGCGACTCAGTGAGCTCATGCCGGCAGTGGGTCAGATGAATGAAGCGATTCGCGACGTCGAAGTAACCGGGCTGGCTTCGGACAGCCGCGCCGTTCGGCGGGGCTTTCTGTTCGCCGCGATCCCGGGCGGCCGTCTCGACGGACGCGATTTCATAGCCGACGCCGTCGCCCGCGGCGCGTCGGCGGTGCTGGCGCCGACAGGCACGCAACAGCCTGCCGACTTGCGGCGCCACGCCGTTCCACTGATCACCGACGACAATCCGCGGCGACGGCTGGCCCTTATGGCCGCCCGCTTTCACGCCACGCAGCCGGAAACGGTGGCCGCCGTCACGGGCACCAACGGCAAGTCGTCGGTGGTGGGCTTCGCCCGTCAGATCTGGTCGCGCATGGGCCATCTCGCGGCCAGCTTGGGGACCCTCGGGATCGATGCGCCCGGCCGCGACGCCGGTCCCGGACTGACCACGCCTGATCCGGTCGAGCTGCACCACGATCTCGCCGAGCTCGCGCACGCCGGCATCAGTCATCTGGCGCTCGAGGCGTCGTCGCACGGGCTGGATCAGTTCCGGCTCGACGGCGTTCGGCTTCGGGCGGCGGCGTTTACGAACCTGAGCCGGGACCATCTCGACTACCACGGCGACGCGGAAACCTATCTCAAGGCCAAGCTGCGGCTGTTCGAGAACCTGCTGCCGGCCGACGGCGTCGCGGTCCTCAACGCGGACATTCCCGAGGCGGCGCTGTTGCGCCACGTATGCCGCAACGCGGGCCACGAGATCCGCACCTATGGGCGGCGCGGCGTCGAGCTGCGCATGGACGACGTGAGCCCGCGCGAGGACGGCCTCGACCTGCGGCTCACGATCGGCGCACGCGCCTACGAGGCTCGCCTGCCGCTTATCGGCGTGTTCCAAGCCTACAACGTCATGGCGGCGCTGGGTCTGGTCGTCGGCTGCGGCGACGATCCCGACGCCGCGGTCGCCGCTCTGTCGACCCTGGAAGGCGTGCGCGGCCGCATGGAACTGGCCGCGCGTCACCCCAACGGCGCCCCGGTGTACGTGGATTATGCCCACACGCCCGGCGCGCTCGCGGCCGCGCTTACCGCGATCCGCCCTCACGTGTCCGGCCGGTTGACCGTTGTCTTCGGCGCCGGCGGCGACCGCGACCCGGGCAAGAGGCCCCTTATGGGCGAGGTATCGGCGCGGCTCGCCGACGCCGCGATCGTGACCGACGATAATCCGCGCACCGAGGACCCCGGGGCCATCCGCGCCGCCGTCCTGGCCGAATGCGCCGGGGCAACCGAGATCGGCGACCGGGCGGAGGCCATCTATGCGGCCATCGCCGGTCTCGGGCCGGAGGACGTGGCGATCATCGCCGGCAAGGGGCACGAGCAGGGCCAGATCGTGGGAACGCGGGTGCTGGCGTTCGACGACAGAGAGGTGGCGCGAGCGGCGGCCGCCGCGCTGGCAAAAGGGCGTGGACGATGACCGCGGGCGCCCCACCCCTCTGGACCGCCACGGAGGTGGCATCGGCCACCGGCGGAGAGGCGGTCGGCGCCTGGCAGGCGTCCGGCGTGTCCATAGATTCGCGCACTCTTGCCGAGGGTGACTTGTTTGTCGCCCTCAAGGGTCCGAACTTCGACGGCCACGATTACGTGCTCGACGCGGCCCGCGTGGGTGCGTGCGCCTCGGTGGTCAGCGACACGTCCAAGCTGCCCGAAGACCTGCCCAGGGTGGTGGTGCACGACAGCTTCGTGGCGCTGGAACGGTTGGGTCGGCACGCGCGCGAACGCAGCAACGCCCGCGTCTGCTGCGTGACGGGCAGTGTCGGAAAGACCGGGACCAAGGAGGCGCTGGCGCGCGCCCTCGGCGCTTTCGGCAAGACACACGCCAGCTCCGGCAACCTCAACAACCAGTGGGGCGTGCCCCTGTCGCTCGCCCGCATGCCGGCGGACGCCGCCTATGGGGTCTTCGAGCTGGGTATGAACCATCCCGGGGAGCTGGGACCGCTGTCGCGGCTGGCGCGTCCGCACGTAGCGGTGATCACCACCGTGGCCGCGGCGCACCTGGAGTTCTTCGACAGCGTCGCGGCGATCGCCGACGCCAAGGCGGAGATCTTCGAGGGCATGGGCGCCGACGGCACGGCGGTCCTCAATCGCGACAATGCGTACTTCGCCTTGCTCGCGACGTCCGCGACGGACCATGGGGTCGGTCGCGTCATCGGGTTCGGCGCGCACGGGGAGGCGGATGTACGTCTCGTGGATCTCGCGCTCGACGATGGCGAGGCGCGGGTTCGAGCATCCGTCGCCGGCCGCATGGTTGGCTATAGCCTGCGCGCGGTGGGGCGGCACTGGGCGTTCAATAGCCTCGCCGTGCTTGCGGCGGCACACGCGCTGGACGCCGATGTCGCGCGGGCCGCCGCCGCGCTGGCCGATTTCGAGCCACCCAAGGGCCGCGGCCGCCTGTTCAGGATCGCGATGAAAGGCGGCGAGCTGGACCTCATCGACGAGAGTTACAACGCAAGCCCCGCGGCAACGCGGGCGGCCCTCGCCGTCCTGGCCGACATCAGGACCGGCGGAAGCGAAGGCGTCGAGGGCCGTCGCATCGCCGTTCTGGGAGACATGCTGGAGCTCGGTCCGGGCTCCGACCGGCTGCATGCCGCCCTGGCCCATCACATTCTCGCCGCGGGGGTCGATATCGTTTTTTGCGTGGGCCGGCACATGGGCGCGCTCTACGCCGCGCTGCCCGAGGATTTGCGCGGTTCTCACGCGCTGCGGACCGAGGACCTGGTCGGCGACGTGTTGTCGGCCGTGAAGCCGGGAGACGTGGTGCTCATCAAGGGCTCGCTGGGCACGCGCATGGCGCCGATGGTGGAGGCGCTCAAGGCTCTCAACGGCTCGACCGCCCGCGGCCGTCCCAATCAGAGCGCCGGTTGAGGGGGAGCGGGATGCTGTTCAACCTTCTCGTTCCCCTGTCCGACCAGCTGATCCTGTTCAACCTGTTCCGCTTCCTTACGTTCCGGGCGGGTGGCGCGGTCATGACCGCGCTCATCATCAGCTTCCTCCTGGGTCCGTACATCATCAGCTGGCTCAAGCGCCAACAGCCGAACGGACAGCCGATCCGCGCGGACGGTCCCACCGGACACTTCGAGAAGGCGGGGACGCCGACGATGGGCGGCTCGCTCATATTGCTGGCGGTGACGCTGAGCACGCTGCTCTGGGCCGATCTCACGAACGGCTTCGTGTGGTCGATCCTGCTGATCACCATCGGCTTCGGCACGATCGGGTTCGCCGACGACTATCTCAAGCTGACGCGGCGTCACTCCGGCGGCCTGCCGAGCCGGATCAAGTTTCTGTTGCAGATCGTGGTGAGCGTGCTGGCGGCGCTGCTCATCATGCGCATCACCGCCGAGCCCCTGGACACGAGCCTGGCGCTCCCCTTCTTCAAGGACCTGCTGATCGACCTCGGCATATTCTTCGTGCCGCTGGCGGTGCTCGTGATGGTGGGCGCGTCCAACGCGGTCAACCTCACCGACGGCTTGGACGGTCTGGCCATCGTTCCCGTGATGATCGCCGCGGCCAGCTTCGGGTTCATCGCCTGGATCGTCGGCAACACCGTGTTTTCGAGCTACCTGCTTATCAACTACGTGCCCGGTACCGGCGAGCTCGCGGTGTTCTGCGCCGCCCTGTTCGGGGCCGGGCTCGGCTTCCTTTGGTTCAACGCGCCGCCGGCGATGGTTTTCATGGGCGACACCGGGTCGCTCTCCATGGGCGGCGCGCTGGGCGGGGTCAGCGTCATCACCAAGCACGAGCTCGTGCTGATCATCGTGGGCGGCCTGTTCGTGCTCGAGACGGTCTCGGTCATCGTCCAGGTGGTGTCGTTCAAGCTGACCGGCCGCCGCGTCTTCCGGATGGCGCCCCTGCACCACCACTTCGAGCAGAAAGGCTGGGCCGAATCCACGATCGTGATCCGCTTCTGGATCATCGCCACCGTGCTGGCGCTCATCGGTCTTTCCACCCTGAAACTGAGGTGACGGCGTGAAGCGGTCCGAGCCCATCGATCTTTCGGCTTTTCGCGGCACGCCCGTCGCCGTCATGGGTCTAGGCACGTCGGGGCTCGCCTCGGCCCTCGCGCTCCACCGCGGCGGGGCGGAGGTGCTGGCCTGGGATGACGACCCCTCCGCCCGACAGGCGGCGGAAGAGGCGGGGCTGCCCGTCACCGATCTTTACGAGGCGGACCTCGAGCCGGTGGAGATGCTGGTGCTGAGCCCCGGCATTCCGCACACGCACCCGAAACCGCACCCGGTGGTGACGAGGGCGCGCGCGGCCGGATGCGAGATCGTGAGCGATGTCGAGCTGCTGGCCCGGGTGCGGAGCGAGGCCGACTTTATCGGCGTCACCGGCACGAACGGAAAATCGACCACCACGGCCCTGATCGGCTACCTGCTCGGCAACGGCGACCGTGCCGTCGCCATCGGCGGCAACCTCGGCGAGCCGGCGCTTGCTCTCGCCGCCTTGGGTGCTGGTGGCATCTATGTGGTCGAGCTCTCCTCCTATCAGCTCGAGCTCTTGCCCAGCGCCGTCCTCGACGTGGCCGTGCTGCTCAACATCAGCCCCGACCACCTCGACCGGCACGGCGGCCTCGACGGCTACGTCTCGGCCAAGATGCGCGTTTTCCGGGGTCAGAAGAAGCCGCAGACCGCGGTCGTCGGCATCGACGACAACATCACGCGCCGCATCGCCGAGGATCTCGCCGCCGCGGGCCAGCAGATCGTCGTGCCGATCTCCGGCCGCCAGCCGGCGCCCGGCGGGGTCTATGTGAAAGACGGCTGGCTCGTCGACGACACGCGGGGGCATCGCGAAAGAACCGTCGATCTCGCCGGCATACCGACACTCCCCGGCAGCCATAACGCCCAGAACGCCGCCGCCGCTTACGCCGCCGCCGCGGCCGTCGGCATGGACCGCGAGGCAACGGCCCGGCGGATGAGCACCTACCCCGGCCTCGCCCACAGGCAGGAGCTCGTCGACGTCGTCGACGGCGTCCTGTTCGTCAACGACAGCAAGGCGACCAATGCCGACGCGACCGCCCGGGCGCTCGAGAGCTACGACAACGTCTACTGGATCGCCGGGGGCCGCGCCAAGGAAGGCGGTATCGCCTCGCTGCGCCAATACTTCCCGCGCATCCGCCATGCCTACCTCATCGGCGAGACGGCCGAGGCGTTCGCCGCCGAGCTTGCGGGGCGCGCCGGCGCCACCGTCTGCGGCGAGCTCGCTCGGGCCGTCCGTCAGGCCCACGCCCAGGCCACCGCGGACGCGACGCCGGACGGCCGGATGCCGGTGGTCCTGCTCTCGCCCGCCTGCGCCTCCTTCGACCAGTTCGCGAACTTCGAGGCCAGAGGCGAGGCCTTTCGCGTCGCGGTGATGGCGCTTCCAGGGCGGCATACGGATCCCACGTCCGTTCCACCCTCGAGCTATTCGGGGTGGCTCGCATGAACGCGTTTCCAAGGACCGATACCTCGGTGCTGGGCCGCTGGTGGTGGACGGTGGATCGCTGGATGCTGGCGGCCCTGGCGACGCTCATTGCGTGCGGCGCCGTCCTGCTGCTCGCCGCCAGTCCGCCGGTGGCCGAGCGGATCGGTCTGGACGGGATGTTTTTCGTCCAGCGCCATTTGACGTTCCTGCCGGCGGCGTCGGCTACGATCGTGGCGATCTCGCTGCTGTCTCCGGCGGGCGTGCGCCGTCTCGGTCTCGTCGTCCTTGCAGCGGGCGCGGCCCTCCTCGTGCTCACCCTCCTGGCCGGGGAGGAGGTGAACGGGGCGCGACGTTGGATCGGCGTGCTCGGCTTCTCATTGCAGCCGTCCGAGTTCGTCAAGCCGGCCTTCGCGGTCGTGGCCGCGTGGCTGTTCGCCAGATATCGAGAGAGCGGCTCCACCAAGCATCTGTTCGCCTCGATCGCGCTGTGCGGGATCCTGGTGGCTCTTCTGGTGGCCCAGCCGGATCTCGGACAGGCGGTGGTCGTCTCCGCCATGTGGCTGGCGCTGTTCTTTCTCGCCGGATTGTCGCTCTGGTTCGTGGGCGCGCTTCTCCTGACAGGCCTCATGGCGCTGGCCGGGGCTTACGTCAGCCTGCCCCACGTCACCCGGCGCATCGATACCTTCCTCCATCCGGGCACCGGCGACACCTATCAGGTGGACCGCAGCCTGGAGGCGTTCGCGAACGGCGGGCTTTTCGGCCGCGGACCCGGCGAGGGTCAGGTGAAGAACCACCTACCGGATGCGCATTCCGATTTCATCTTTGCGGTGGCCGGCGAGGAGATGGGGCTTCTCGTCACCCTGCTGATCGTCGTCCTGTTCGCCTTCATCGTCTTGCGCGGCTTCGCCCGCGTGCTGCAGGAACGCGATCTGTTCGTGTTGCTGGCGGTGGCCGGGCTGATGACGCAGTTCGGCCTGCAGGCGCTCATCAACATGGGGTCCGCCGTGCAGCTCATGCCGGCCAAGGGCATGACGCTGCCCTTCATCAGCTACGGCGGCTCCTCGTTCATCGCCGTCGCCATGGGCGCGGGGATGGTTCTGGCGCTCACGCGGCGTCGCGTCGGCGCGGGGAAGGCCTCATGAGCGCCGCGCCCATCGTGATCGCGGCGGGCGGGACCGGTGGTCACGTCTACCCCGCCATGGCGCTGGCCAATGTGCTGCTGGGCCGGGGCCACCGGGTGGTGCTGGCAAGCGACGCCCGCGGTGCGGCGATCCCGGGCCTGGACGAGCGCATCGAGCCGATGCTGGTGCGGGTCGAACAGCTTGGTCGCAATCCCCTCGCCCTTGCCCGGAGCGTGATCGTGCTGGCCGCCGCGTTCGTCGTCGGCAGCGTGCGTCTGAGACGTTTGCGGCCGGCCGTCGTCGTGGGCTTCGGCGGCTATTCGTCGGTCCCGATCATGCTTGCAGCCGTCGCGGCGGGCACGCCCACCCTGATCCACGAGCAGAACGCGGTGCTGGGCCGCGCCAACAGGCTGCTGGCGAACCGCGTGAACGCCGTCGCCACCTCGTTCGCCGGAACGACCCGGCTGACCGGCGCCGCCGCCGGGCGCGCGCGCGTGGCCGGAAACCCGGTCAGGGCCGGCGTCGTCGCCGTCGCCGACGCGCCTTACGACACGCCGTCGCCGGACGGGCGGGTAGGTATCCTGGTCATGGGTGGCAGCCAGGGAGCGCATGTGTTCGCCGAGATGGTTCCCGCCGCCCTGGCCCGCCTGTCGCCAGCCGAGCGCGAACGGCTGGAGGTCGTGCAGCAATGCCGGCCCGAGGACCTCGATGCCACGCGCGAAGCCTACGAGAAGCTCGATATGGCGGCGGAGCTCGCTTCGTTCTTCGAAGACGTGCCGCGGCGACTGGTGCGTGCGGATCTGGTCATTTGTCGGTCCGGCGCGTCGACGATCGCGGAGCTGTGCGCCCTCGGCCGCCCGGCCCTGCTGGTGCCCTACCCCCACGCCGCCGACGACCATCAGACCTCGAACGCCCGGTCGGTCGTCCGCGCCGGAGGAGCCTGGCTGTTGCCGGAGGACACGTTGACGCCGGCCGTGCTGGCGACACACCTCTCGCGACTGCTCGCCGATCCGCAGGCGTTGCGCGCGGCGGCGGCCGCGAGCCGGCGCGCGGGGCATCCCGACGCCGCCGACCGGCTCGCCGACATGGTCGAGGGTCTGATGGCCGCTCGCGGCGACCCGGTGGAACGAAACGATACCGAAGCGAAGGACCGGCCGGGCGCCGACCAGCTGCTGCGGGAGGCCATGCAATGAGGGCGCTGCCGCTCGACATCGGCATCATTCACCTGGTCGGCATCGGCGGCATCGGCATGAGCGGTATCGCCGAAACCCTGCATGCGCTCGGCTACCAGGTGCGCGGGAGCGATATCGCCGATGGCGCCAACATCCGGCGCCTGCGCCAAAAGGGCATCCGGGTGACCATCGGCCACCGACCGGAGAACGTGGACGGCGCCGCGGTGGTGGTCGTCTCGTCGGCCGTCGCCCACGACAATCCGGAGGCCGTGACCGCACGAGCGCGCATGATTCCGGTCGTGCGCAGGGCCGAGATGCTGGCCGAGCTCATGCGCCTCAAATGGTCGATCGCCGTGGGCGGCACCCATGGCAAGACCACCACCACCTCGCTCATCGCGGCGGTGCTCGACGGCGCGGACTACGACCCCACCGTAATCAACGGCGGCATCATCAACGCCTACGGCACCAACGCGCGCCTCGGCTCGGGCGACTGGATGGTCGTCGAGGCGGACGAGTCCGACGGCACCTTCGTGCGCCTGTCGGCCACGATTGCCGTCGTCACCAACATCGACCCCGAGCACCTGGACTTCTATGGCGACTTCGAGTCCCTGCGCGAGGCGTTCGCCAACTTCGTCGGCAACATCCCGTTCTACGGCTTCGCCGCGATGTGCATCGACCACCCGGAGGTCCAGGCGCTTATCGCCAGACTCTCCGACCGGCGGATCGTCACCTACGGCCTCACCCCGCAGGCCGAGGTTCGCGGAGCCAACCTGAGCGTCACGCCCGCCGGGGTGCGCTTCGATGTCGAGCTGGCCGGCCGTGAGGGGGAGAGCCTGGAAACGATCGAGGCCCTCGAGCTGCCCATGCTCGGCGCGCACAACGCCCAGAATGCCCTCGCCGCCGTTGCGGTCGGCCTGGAGATGGGAATCGACGTCGCCGACATTCGCCAGGCGCTGAAAAGCTTCACCGGCGTCAAGCGACGCTTCACCCGCGTGGGCGAGACCGCGGGAATAACGGTGATCGACGACTATGCGCACCACCCGGTGGAAATCGCCGCCGTTCTGGCGGCGGCGCGGGCGGCGTGCGCCGGACGCGTCTTCGCCGTCTTCCAGCCACATCGGTACACGCGCGTCTCGCACCTGTTCGAGGAGTTCTGCACTTGCTTCAACGACGCCGACGTCGTCGTCGTTGCTGACGTATACCCGGCCGGCGAGAGCCCGATCGAGGGGGTGGATCGCGACGCACTGGTGGAGGGCCTTCGCGGCCATGGCCACCGTGATGTCCGTCCACTCCCCTCGCCGTCGGATCTCGCCAAGGTCATCGCCGCGCACGCGCGCAAAAGCGACATGGTCGTATGCCTGGGTGCGGGCACGGTCACCGGCTGGGCCCACGCCCTTCCGGACGAGTTGGCCGCACTGCTCGATCGGCGGACGGGGACGGGAGCATGACCATGGCTGCCGTCGATAGAGCGTCCCGGCTGATCGACCGCCTGCCGCGGGTACGCGGGCGCTATACGGAGCGGGCGCCGCTCGGCGGCATCACCTGGTTCCGGGTCGGCGGCCCGGCGGACGTGCTCTACCGTCCCGCGGATCTCGAGGATCTGTGCGCCTTCCTCGGCGAGAAACCGAAGGACGTGCCGCACACTCTGATCGGCGTCGGATCCAACCTGCTGGTCCGCGACGGCGGTGTCAGAGGTGTGGTCATCCGCCTCGGCCGGGCATTCGCCGACATCGCGGTGGATGGGACCCGCGTGGCGGCGGGCGCCATGGCGCTCGATTACAACGTCGCGCTCACCTGCCGCGCCGCCGCGGTCGCCGGCTTCGAGTTCCTTGCCGGCGTGCCCGGAACGATCGGCGGGGGGTTGCGCATGAACGCCGGCGCCTATGGGCGCGAGCTCAAGGACGTGGTCGTGTCGGTCGAGGCCGTCGAACCCGACGGGAGCCGGCACGAGCTCACGCCCGCGGAGTGGCAGCCGCGCTATCGCGGCTGCGGCGTCCCCGAGGACTGGGTCTTCACCCGGGCAAACATGTCGGGCGTCCCGGGGGACATGGACGAGATCTCCCGCGCCATCGGCTACGTCCAGGCCAGCCGTGGCGACAGCCAGCCGATCCGCAGCCGCACCGGCGGCAGCACCTTCAAGAACCCCCCCGGCCACATGGCCTGGAAGCTCATCGACCGTGCCGGCTGCCGCGGGCTGAAGGTGGGCGGCGCGATGGTCTCCGAAAAGCACTGCAACTTCCTGATCAATGTTGGCACCGCCACGGCCGCCGACATCGAAGCCTTGGGCGAGATGGTCCGCGAGCGCGTCCACGACGCGACCGGGATCCAGCTCGAATGGGAGATCCGCCGTATCGGCGATCCGGGGGGCGCCGATGGCTAAGCGGGTGGTGGTGCTGAAGGGCGGCATATCCGCCGAGCGCGAGGTCTCGCTTACGAGTGGGGCCGAATGCGCGGCCGCCTTGCGCGAGGCAGGGTTCGATGTCGGCGAGCTGGACGTGAGCCGCGACATGGCGGCCCTGCTCGCCGCGCTGACGCCGCCGCCCGACGTCGTGTTCAACGCGCTGCACGGCCGCTATGGCGAGGACGGGCGCATCCAGGCGCTGCTCGACCTGATGCGCATTCCCTACACCCATTCCGGCGTCCTGGCCTCGGCGCTGGCCATGGACAAGGTCGCGGCCCGTCGTGTCTTCGCGGCGGCTGGGCTGCGAGTTGCCGAGGGGAAGGTCGTGCCGACATGCGAGCTCTCGCGCGGCGACCCCTTCAGCCGGCCTTACGTGATCAAGCCGGTGAACGAGGGCTCGAGCGTCGGGGTCAGGATTATGCAGCCCGGCGACAACGCGCCGTACCAAAGCATCGGCGACATCGGCCACGTCCTGGTCGAGCGTTACGTGGCGGGCCGCGAGCTGACGGTCGCGGTCATGGGAGAGGAGGCGCTTGCCGTCACCGAGCTCAAGCCCACGACCGGGTTCTACGACTACGAGGCGAAGTACACGGAGGGCAGAGCGGTCCACGTCTGCCCCGCTGAGCTTCCGGCGGAGGTCTACCGGGAAGCGATGCGGATGGCACTCGCCGCCCACCGGCTCCTGGGATGCCGGGGCGTCAGTCGCGCCGACCTCCGCTATGACGACACCAGCGGCCACGACCCATCGAAACTCTACCTGCTGGAGGTCAACACGCAGCCCGGCATGACGCCGCTGTCCCTGGTGCCGGAGCAGGCCGCCTATCGGAAGATCTCGTTCACCGCGCTGGTGACGTGGATGGTGGAGCACGCCGGGTGCGACTAGGACCGGGTTCGCATACACGGAGCCGGCTCAGAGCCGGCAAGGCGCGCCAGGCGCCGGTGCGCCGGCGCCGCACCGCCTGGCGATGGCGCCGCCGGTTAGCTGTATTGCTGGTCCTGGCGCTCGCCGGAGGCGCCGGAGCTCTCTGGCGCTCGACCGGCCCGGGTTGGAGCGACCGTGTCTCCGCGCGGCTTGGCGAGGGAGCGCTCGCGTTGAGCCGCGATGTCGGCCTCGGCGTCAATGAAGTTCTGGTTGAGGGGCGGAGGCGGACCGACCCCGCGCGCCTCTTGGCCGCCCTGGACATCGATCGCGGCATCCCGATCCTCTCGGTCGATCCCGCAGCCGCTCGCGAGCGCGTCGAGGCCTTGGGGTGGGTCCGGCGGGCCACCGTCGCGCGCCGGCTTCCCGATCTCGTCTACGTCCGGATCGAGGAGTTCGAACCGCTTGCGCTCTGGCAGTTCGACGGCCGGCTTTCCCTGATCGCACGCGACGGTGAGGTCATCGCCGGCGCCTCCCCCGATGCGTTCGCCCACCTGCCGCTGGTCGTCGGCGAGGGGGCTCCGGAGGCGGCGGTCACGTTCCTCAACCTCGTGTCCGCCTACCCCGTCGTGGCTTCGGCGACCGCGGCGGCCGTACTTGTATCTGGCCGACGCTGGAACCTCCAGCTCGAAGGCGGGATCGAGGCGCGGCTGCCGGAAGACGGCGTCGCCGCGGCCCTCGGTGACCTCGCAGAGCTTCTAAGCAACCAGGGCCTCCTCGAGCGGGACGTGATGGCGGTCGACCTGCGTCAGCGCGATCGCCTGATTGTCCGCATGCGTCCGGACGCGGCCGAGCAGGTCCGCGCCCGCGACAAGAGCACGTGAGCGGCGCGATGTTCAACGGGGGACACGGAAAGCAGGCCAACCGTTCCCAGAAGACCCGCGCTGGTCTTGCCGCCGGGCTCGACGTGGGAACGAGCAAGATCTGCTGCTTCATCGCCAAGGTCGACGATGGACGGCATCCACGCGTCGTCGGCGTGGGCCACCACGCCTCCGAAGGGCTCAAGAGTGGCATCGTGGTCGACATGGACGCCGCGGAGTTCGCGATTCTCAACGCCGTCCACGCGGCGGAGCAGATGGCCGGCGAGACGATCCGCTCGGTCGTCGTCAATCTCACCGGCGGCCGGTTGGCTTCTCATATCGTCGGCGTCGAGGTCCCGATCTCCGGCCACGAGATCGGCGACAGCGATCTGCGCCGGGTCCTTGACCAGTCTCTGTCGCACAACCACGTGGCGGAACGCGACGTGATCCACAGCATCCCTGTCGGCTTCACGATCGACGGCGACCGCGGTATCCGGGATCCGCGTGGCATGTTCGGCGGCCGCCTTGGCGTCCGCATGCACATGATCACCGCCGCCTCGGGCGCGGTCAGAACGCTCAAGACGGTGGTCGAGCGCTGCCACCTCGACATCGACAGCTTCGTCGTCAGCCCCTACGCCGCCGGGCTCTCATGTCTCGTCGAGGACGAGATGGACCTGGGCGTCACGCTGGTCGATATGGGTGCCGGCAGCACCGGCATCACGGTCTTCTACGACGGTGCCGCGGTTTTCGTCGACGCGATCCCCGTTGGCGGAGGCTACGTGACGAGCGACATCGCCCGGGGCCTGTCCACGCCCATTGCACACGCCGAGCGTCTCAAGACGCTCTATGGCAGCGCCATCGCCACGACGCAGGACGAGGAGGAAACCGTCGACGCGCCGCAAGTCGGCGAGGACAAGAGCGAGACGCCCAATCACGTCTCGAAGGCGCTGTTGAACGGCATCATCCAACCACGAGTCGAGGAGATCTTCGAGCTCGTGCGCGCGCGTCTGGAAGACAGCGCCGCCGAACGCCTCGCGGGACGCCGCGTCGTCCTGGCCGGAGGCGCGTGTCAACTCCAGGGCGTGCGAGAGCTCGCCGCCCTGGTTCTCGACAAGCAAGTACGCATGGGCCGGCCCCTGCGCCTCCGCGGACTGGCGGAATCCATGGCCGGACCTGCGTTCGCGACCTGCGCCGGACTGATCGCCTTCGCCGTCGACAATCCGACGGCCGGAGCGTCGGCGCCGGTCATCAAAGGGGAGCCATTCGGCCTTCCGGGGCGAATTGGCCAATGGCTGCGAGAGCACATCTAGTCCGCAGCGCCGTGCGTGAAGGAAACCGGGATCGGAGGCAGAAATGACGTTGAATCTGAGTGCACCAAGTACGGAAACCGAGCTGAAGCCACGCATCGTCGTGGTTGGCGTGGGCGGCGCCGGATCGAACGCCGTCAACAATATGATCGGCGCCAATCTCGAGGGGGTGGATTTCGTCGTCGCGAATACCGACGCCCAGTCTCTCGCGCAGAGTCAGGCCGAACGCCGCATCCAGCTGGGTATCAACATCACCCACGGGCTCGGCGCCGGCGCCCGGCCCGATATCGGCAGAGCGGCCGCAGAAGAGGCGCTCGATACGATCATCGACCAGCTGCAGGGCAGCCACATGGCCTTTATCACCGCGGGCATGGGCGGCGGCACCGGAACCGGCGCGGGACCGGTGATCGCCCGCGCCGCCCGCGAGCACGGGATCCTGACCGTGGGCGTGGTAACGAAGCCCTTCCAGTTCGAAGGCAATCATCGCATGGCGCTCGCCGAGGAAGGCATCGAGGAGCTCCAGCACTTCGTCGACACGCTCATCGTCATCCCGAACCAGAACCTGTTCCGGGTGTGTAACGAAAAGACGACGTTCGCC
Source organism: Alphaproteobacteria bacterium (assembly GCA_046759605.1). Taxonomy (GTDB): domain Bacteria; phylum Pseudomonadota; class Alphaproteobacteria; order UBA6615; family UBA6615; genus JBHICL01. Next base: position 19,862 of record JBHICL010000011.1, read on the forward strand.
GACGCCTTCCGGCTCGCCGACAACGTGCTCTACTCCGGCGTCCGTGGCGTGACCGACCTCATGGTCATGCCGGGGCTCATCAATCTGGACTTCGCCGACATCCGGACGGTAATGAGCGAGATGGGCAAGGCCATGATGGGTACCGGCGAGGCCTCGGGCGAGCGCCGGGCGGTCGAGGCGTCGGAATCGGCGATCTCCAACCCGCTTCTGGACGATGTCTCGATGCGCGGCGCGCGAGGCGTGCTCATCAACATCACCGGCGGTTCGGACATGACGCTGTTTGAAGTCGACGAAGCCGCGAATCGCATACGCGAGGAGGTCGACCCGAACGCGCATATCATCTTTGGATCGACATTCGACGATAGCCTCGATGGCGTCATGCGGGTCTCCCTTGTGGCGACGGGCATCGACCTCGAGGGCCAGGCCGCCATGCCACGTCCGGCGATGATCAGTCTGGTCCACGACGCCGACCTCCACCAC
>JBHICL010000012.1:0-20115 GCA_046759605.1 Alphaproteobacteria bacterium
GGAGACTACTCCGCCGCCGCGACGAGCTGGCTCCCGGTCGCGAACGGTGGAGATCCCCGCGCGCAGACGAAGCTCGGAATCATTTACGATCTCGGGCTTGGCTTGCCAGCGGATGCGGCAAGCGCGGCGCGCTGGTATCGCCTCGCCGCGGAACAGGGAGATCCCGAGGCGCAGTACAATCTCGCGCTCAAGTACCTGCGCGGCGCCGGCGTCCCACGCGATACCGCCGGGGCGATGGCCTGGCTGAAGCGCGCGGCCGAGCAGCTCTATCCGCCGGCGCAAAACGCTCTCGGTGTCCGCTATCTGACCGGCGAGGGGGTCGCCCGGGATCCGGCCGAGGCCGAGCGTTGGTTCCGTCTCGCCGCCGACCAGGGCCAGCCGACAGCGCTATACAACCTTGGCGCCATGCGTCTCCTGGGTGAGTCGGTGCCCCAGGATCATCGGGAGGCCGCGACCTGGTTCCAACTGGCGGGCGAGTTGGGCGAGGGGCGGGCCCAGTATAATCTGGCCAACATGTATGCGACCGGCGATGGCATCGCCCGCGACGAGGGCGCAGCCACCAACTGGTACCTCCGCGCCGCGGAGCAGGGGTTGACCGAAGCTCAGTACAAGCTGGGCATCATGCTGCTGAACGAGCCAGGCTCTGTCGATTTCGCTGGGGCGCATCGCTGGTTCAGCCGCGCGGCCGCGGAACAGAGTGTGGACGAACTCTCCCTCCGCCTACCGCCGCTGGGAGGTTGAGGTCGATCGAACGCCTCGCTCACCGAGGCCTTGGCAAGTTGCATTCAGATTTTTTCGGGATTGATCGGCCAGGTGGCGATGGCCTTCATGCGAATCTCCCGGGCCGTGTCCAACAGCTCACGGGCGCGCTCGATATTGCCCTGTTTTTCGGCCTCCTCCGCGCGCGCGAGAATCGACAAGGCCTCGTCCCTCAAGGAGATCGCGTGCTCGTGTCGGTTCATGGCGGATCTCGACACCTGTGAAAGTCGTGAGCGACTTTCGGATTCGCCTGGTAAAAATATGGTTAACAAATCATTAGCGCTTCGCCCGATCCTACAATTTCTCGGCGTAGTCGATGTTGTGCTGCCGCAGGCTCTTGTCCGTGCCGAACGCGTAATGTTTGGACATGTCGGCCGAGTACTTGCTGGCGGGTGGCTGGCGGCCGAGTGCTTCCGCCATCTGCCGGGTATGGTGTGGTGCGTTGCCGCAGCAGACACCAAGATAGTGCACGCCCATGGCGTAGGCCTCGGCGGCGAACGCGCCAATCTCGAACCGATTGCACGTGAACGCGTCGAGGGCGATGGGGAACGGCCGGTCGTCGGGAATGCAGTCACAGCCGGGGTCGCGCAGCGACTGAAAGGTCGGCTCATTGGCCGAGGTCCGGTAGGGGACCGGCAGTGCCGCCACGTGTCCTGACACGGTGTCGCGTACTTCCCTGACGAAGGGGAGCAGAGTCGCCGGCCCCCGCGCACAATTGAGCCCGACCACATCGGCACCGGCGTCTTCGAGTATCTTGCAGGCGACACCGGGCGCATGGCCGTCCCGCAGAACGCCTTCGCGATGGACAACGAGGGTGACCACCGAGGGGAGTCCCGTCTCTCTGATCACGTCGAGGGCGATCCGCGCCTCGCCGAGATAGTGGATCGTCTCGGCGATAATCAGGTCGACACCGGCCTCGACGGCCCAACCCACCTGCTCCTCATACATGGCCCGGATCACGGCGTTGGTTGCCTGGTCGTCGGGTTCATAAAGGTTCGTGTTGCAGATGTTGCCGGCGACCAGCGGTGGCTCGCCCTCGGCTTCGCCGGCGACCTCGTTTGCGATTGCCAGCGCGTGTCGGTTCAGTGGCTCGAGCAGGTCCTCCTTGCCGATAAGGCGCATCTTCTCGCGATGTCCGTAATAGGTGAAGGCCTCGACGATATCGGAGCCCGCCCGTACGAACTCCCGGTGGAGCTGCTTGACGACCTCCGGATGCTCCAGCACCGCCTCCGGGACATAGGCGCCGGCCTGCAGGTAGCCGCGACTCTCCAATGCGAACAAATAGCCCTCGGCGCAGATGACGGGACCCGCCTCCAACCGCTCGAGCAGCCCTCGCTTGGTCCTACCTCTCCCTGTTGGCATCTTTCTTCCTCCTGGCGGTGGCGCCCCGCTTGCAATAGAGGATGTACCCGAGTTCCTCGGAAGCTGCATCGATACTAGAGAGTCTATATGAACGTTGATGAAGCCCGAAAACAGGGAAACCCCCATGAATTCTCTAAGGCGAACTTCCCGGGCCGGATGACTCGATCATGAACCCACGCCGCCCGCCACGGCCCGGGCAATCAGCCGCCGGCGAGACGCCGTCCGATATCGTTGCCGCCCTGGTGCGCTTGGGCCTGGCCGGTCCGAAGGACGCGCCTCGGTTTCAGAGACTGGCGGGTGGGGTGTCGTCGGACATCTGGCGTGTCGATCTCGCGCGGGGGACCGTGTGCGTGAAACGGGCGCTGCCCAAGCTTCGCGTCGCCGCGGACTGGCGGGTGCCCGTCGAACGGAACCTCTACGAGGCCCGCTGGATCGAACGCGCCGGCCGCATCGCCCCGGACGCGGTCCCGCGTCTCAAGGGTCAGGACCGCGAGGCCGGCGCGCTGGTGATGGACTTCCTGCCGCCGGAACGCTACCCGGCTTGGAAGGATCAGCTCCGCACCGGCGTGGCGGACGCGGACACCGCGACCCGTGTGGCCGCGCGCCTCGCGAAGATCCACGCCGCGACCGCGGGCGACCCCGCCGTCGCCGCCGCGTTCCCCACGGACCGGATCTTCCACGACATCCGGCTGGAGCCCTACCTCCTCGCGACGGCGCGCGCGCATACCGACCGTTCCGACGAGCTCGTCCGGCTCGCCCGGACGACGGCGGAGACGAAGCTTTGCCTGGTCCACGGCGATGTCAGCCCCAAGAACATCCTCGTCGGGCCGTCGGGGCCGGTGTTCATCGACGCCGAGTGCGCCTGGTACGGCGACCCCGCCTTCGACCTCGCCTTCTGCCTCAACCATCTGCTCTTGAAGTGTCTGTGGGTGCGCACCGCGACCGCTGCTTTCCTGGACTGTTACGAGGTGCTGGCCGGGACATACCTGTCGGCCGTCGGGTGGGAGCCCACGGAAGTGCTGGAGCGGCGTACGGCGCGGTTGCTGCCGGGGTTGCTTCTTGCCCGGGTCGACGGGAAGTCGCCGGTCGAGTATCTGGTATCGCCTCACGACAAGGATCTCGCGCGGCGCTGGGCACGCGCCCTGTTGCGCAACCCGAGAGAAACCTTGAACGAGCTGCGGATGGGGTGGGCGGAGGAGCTGCACGTTGAGCGATAGCGAGATCGTGGCCGTCCACGCCCGGCGCGTCTGGGACTCCCGGGGCCGGCCCACTGTGGAGGCCGAGGTGAGACTGGCCGGCGGCGCCCGCGGGCGCGCGATCGCACCCGCCGGCGCGTCCACCGGATCGGGGGAGGCGGTGGACCTGCGCGACGGCGGCATGCGCCACGGCGGTCTCGACGTGGGCCGCGCCATCGAAAGCGTGAACGGGGAAATCGCCCGCGCTCTCCTCGGGGCCAACGCGGCGGATCAGTGGACAGTGGACGGGCGCCTTATCCGCCTGGACGGAAGGCCGGACAAGTCCCGTCTGGGCGCCAACGCCTGCGTTGCCGTGTCCATGGCGGCGGCGCATGCCGCGGCCCAGGCAGCCGGAGTGCCCCTGTATCGCCACCTCGGTGGGACCAGCCCGTCCCTCCTGCCGCTGCCCCAGGTGCAGATCTTCGGCGGCGGCGCCCATGCGGCCGGCCGCACCGACGTTCAGGACTTTCTGATCGTCTGCCCCGCCGCCGGCTCGTTCGCCGAAGCGCTGGAGTGGACGGCGGAGGTCTATCGCGTGGCGGGAACGATCATGTCCGAGACCGGCAGGTTGGCGGGCGTCGCCGACGAGGGCGGATACTGGCCAAGCTTCGACAGCAACGAGCAGGCCCTGGCCGCGCTCACCGACGCCATTGCGCGCGCCGGATTCACCCCTGGCCTCGAGGTCGCAATCGCTCTCGACGTGGCGGCGTCCCAGTTCGGACGTGGCGGCGCCTACAGGCTCGCGCTCGACCGGCGCGAGCTGGATACGGCGGGCATGGTGGAGATGATCTCCGGCTGGGTGAACCGCTTCCCCATCATCTCGCTGGAGGACCCGCTTGCCGAGGACGATTCCCCGGGTTTTGTCGCGCTCACCGCCGCCATCGGCGACCGCACACAGATCGTCGGCGACGACCTCCTGGTCAGCGACGCGGCGCGCATCCGCGCCGCCGCCCACGACGGAGCCGCCAACGCGGTCCTGCTCAAACCCAACCAGCGGGGAACTCTATCGGAGACATGGACGGCCTGGGACGCTGCGCGGAAGTTCGGCTGGCGCGGCATCGTCTCGGCCCGCTCGGGGGACAGCGAGGACGTGACCATTGCCCACCTCGCCGTGGGTTGGGAGGTGGGTCAGATCAAGGTCGGCTCGTTCGCCCGCTCCGAGCGCATGGCCAAATGGAACGAGCTGTTGCGGATCGAGGAAGAGCTGGGCGCCGACGCCCGCTTCGCCGGCGCGGCCGCGCTCACAGCCGCCTAGCGGGGGTATCTCCCGGCTCCTAAGAAGCGCCGCTTGAGAATCTGCATTCCCCGAGGCCGGATCTTGGTATCCTGTCGCCAGAGCAGAAGCCTGGGGGAGGAACTGCGGCGCCGAAACCGCGCTCATGCATCGGGTCATGGGAATCGCCGAACAGCGGCGAAGGGTCCGACGGTCTCCCCGGATTTGATGGTCAATCAGTCCGACCTGCGGCAATACGAGGAGGAGGCCATGCTTGAAGCTGCGCTACTCATCAATGACCAGGACGTCCCGGCAACGAATTCCGCCACCTTCGAACGGCGCAATCCGATCACGGGCGATGTCGCCACCCGCGCCGCCGCCGCGAGCGTCGAAGATGCGATCAAAGCGGCCGACGCGGCAGCGGCGGCATTTTCCACATGGTCGGCAACAGGCCCGGGCGAACGGCGCGCCAAGCTGAACGCCACCGCCGACATTCTGACAAAACGCGCGGACGAATTCGCCGACGCCGTCATTGCCGAAACCGGCGGCACCATGATCTGGGGCCGCTTCAACTGCATGCTTGCGGCCGGCATGCTGCGGGAAGCGGCGGCCATGACGACCCAGATTTCGGGCGAAGTGATCCCATCCGACAAGCCTGGTGCGATAGCCCTGGCGATTCGGCAACCAGCCGGCGTTTGCCTCGGCATCGCGCCCTGGAACGCGCCGGTCATTCTCGGCGTTCGGGCCGTGGCGATGCCGGTGGCCTGTGGCAATACCGTCATTCTCAAGGCGTCCGAGCTTTGCCCCAAGACCCACAGGCTGATCGGCGAGGTCTTCTGCGAGGCCGGGTTGCCCGCGGGCACCGTGAATGTGGTGACCAACGCGCCCGAGGACGCGTCGGCCGTGGTCGACGCGCTGATCGCTCACCCAGCCGTCCGCAGGATCAACTTCACCGGGTCGACGCGGGTCGGTCGTTTGATCGCCCAGGAGTGCGCCAAGCATCTCAAGCCCTGCCTCCTGGAGCTTGGCGGCAAGGCGCCTTTCATCGTGCTTGACGATGCCGACCTCGACGAAGCGGTCAAGGCGGCCGCCTTCGGCGCGTTCATGCACCAGGGCCAGATCTGCATGTCGACGGAGCGGATCATCGCACTGGACGCTGTTGCGGACCGGTTCGTCGAGAAATTCGCCGATAAGGCCGCATCGATGAAGTCCGGCGATCCCAGGGAAGGGAAAACACCGCTGGGCTCGCTGATCGGCCGCGATGCGGCGGAACGCAACGAGGCGCTGGTCCAGGATGCCGTGGACAAGGGGGCCAGGCTGGTCGCCGGCGGCGGCGTCACCGGCACCATCATGGAGGCAACCGTCCTCGACAACGTCACGCCCGCGATGCGGATTTACAACGAGGAATCCTTCGGACCCACGGTTTCCATCGTCCGTGTCGGATCGATCGACGAGGCCGTATCCGTCGCGAACGACACGGAATACGGGCTCGCCGCGTCGGTTTTCGGCCGTGACGTCAATCGTGCCGTGGCGGTGGCGAAACGGATCGAGTCAGGCATTTGCCACATCAACGCGCCCACGGTCCACGATGAGGCGCAGATGCCGTTCGGTGGCGTCAAGGCCAGCGGATACGGACGATTCGGCGGGAAAGCCGCGATCGACGAGTTCACCGATCTTCGCTGGATTACGATCCAGACCGAACCACAGCATTATCCGATATAGGGCGGGAGCGGAACGACGAAGCGGAACACGATCTCATCAAGTGGGAGGAGAAAATGAACAGAAGAACCGTTTTGGCAGCCGCGGCCGCGGCTCTGGTCGCGGGTACGCTCGGCTGGAATGGCGTCGCCGCTCAGGAACTCACATCCATCAAGATCGGCGCCATTGGACCCAAGACAGGCCCCCTTGCCGGTGGCGCGGCCGTGACACACTGGCCAAACATCCAGCTGTGGGTCGAAACGGTCAACGAGAAGGGCGGCATCATGTTGTCCTCGATCGGCAAGCGGGTACCGATCGAGCTCATCGAATATGACGACCGCACGAGCAACGAAGAGGCGGTGAAGGCTGTCGAGCGACTGGCCACCCAGGACGAGGCGGATTTCATCATTGCGCCCTACGGCACCGCTCTCAATCTGGCCACGGCGCCTCTTTTTGCCAAACACGGCTATCCGCAAATCGCCGTCACGGCGATCTCGGACCGCGGTCCCGATTTCGTGGAGCGCTGGCCGAACAGCTTCTGGGTGCTTGGCAGCAGCACGGCATTTGCAAGTGCGGTCGCCGAGGTGTTGAAGAGGATGCGCGAGGAAGGCACGATCGGCGACAAGGTCGCCATGGTCAATGTGGCCGACGCGTTTGGTATCGAGCTTGCCAACGCGGGCCGCAAGGCGATGGAGGATGCCGGGTTCGATCTGGTGTACGACAAGTCCTACCCGCTCGGCACCCAGGACCTTTCACCAGTGATCAACGAGGCCAAGCGTTCCGAACCCGATGCCTTTGTGGCCTTCAGCTATCCGCCGGACACATTTGCCCTGACCGAGCAGGCGGGGATCTCAGGGCTGAACCCGAAGGCCTTCTATGTCGGTGTTGCGACCGCGTTTCCCGGCTACGCCGGGAAGTTCGGCGCCGCCGCCGAAGGCGTCATGGGCGCCGGCGGCGTCAACCCGAATACGGCGAAGATGAAGGAGTACCGGGAGCGACACATGGAGGTCACCGGCAAGCCTGCGGACTATTGGGCCAGCGCGGTCGTCTATGCGTCGCTCGAACTGCTGGAGCAGGCAATTGAACGCGTCGGCAAGATCGACCGTGCCGCCGTCATCGACGAGCTGCGGACCGGCGAATTCGACACGGTCATCGGTACGGTCAAGTTCAACAACAATATCAACGAGAACTACTGGACCGTCGGGCAGTGGCAGGACGGCACCTTCTATGGGATCGCGTCGACCGGGATGGAAGGTGCGAAGGAGCCGATCCTGAAGCCGGCCTGGAACTGATCGCACCTCAACACGCTCCGGCGGACCGCATCGCCGCCGGAGCGTCTTTTCCCTTCAGGACAGCATCATGTTCGCCGACATCATCGTCACCAGTGTTCTGCTTGGCGGTACTTATGTGCTGATCGCGCTGGGCCTCACCATGCAATATGGCGTTGCGCGGATCATGAACCTGGCGACCGGTGAAACCCTCGTTGCGGCCGCCTTTGCCACGTTCTGGCTGTTCACAGGCTTCTCTGTCAGCCCCCTCGTCGGTCTTGTCGTTATTCTTCCCACCGCATTTACGGTGAATTGGCTGATCTATCGGATCCTGCTCACGCCCCTGGTCCGGCGAGCAAAGAATCCGGGCATGCTGGAAGTGGATAGCATCCTCGCCACTTTCGGCCTTTTGTTTGTCTTCGAAGGGCTGATGCTGGCAAGCTTCGGCGGCGACTATTACAACTATTCCTACCTCGCATCCCCGTTCGAGATCTTCGGCCAGCCGTTCGGCCTGAACCGGATCGTCGCGTTCTGCGCGGCGGCGGTGATCGCGGCCCTGCTTTATCTCGGGCTCTATTGGACCCGTTACGGCACCGCGATCCGCGCTGTAGCCGTCGATGTCGTTGCCGCCGAACTCGTGGCAATCGATGTGCGGAAGGCTTCGGCGCTCGCCTTCGCCGTCGGCGGCGCGCTGACGGCGGCCGGAGGCACGCTGCTCAGCATGTTCCTGACCTTCGATGCGACGATCGGCATCGTCTTCACCATGAAGGCCCTGATTATCGTCATCATGGGTGGCGTCGGTGACGTGCGGGGCGCGGTGATCGCGGCCCTCATTCTAGCTTTCGCCGAAACCATGGTTGCAACGTTCGTCGATCCCGGCCTGACGCTTGCCGCGACATATCTTCTGTTCGTTCTGACGCTGATTTTTCGGCCGCGGGGGCTGTTCGGGAGAGGTGCGTGATGTCGCCCCGGGAGATCGCGGTCTTCATTGCGTCGGCCATGGTGTTCTGTGCCCTCGCGTTTCTGCCGGTCCTGGATCAGGGCTACTGGCTGGCGATAGGCGTGTCGATTGCGAGCTTCGTCGCGCTGGCGACCGCGTGGACCTTGTTTTCGGGGCCCACGCATTACGTGTCCCTCGCCTCGGCCGCGTTCTTCGGCGTCGGCGCGTATGTGATGGCCGGTCTCGTGGATGTTCTACCCTGGGCGGCTCTTTTGCTCATCGCTCCGCTGGTCGGCGCGGCGCTCGCGGCCGTCGTCGGTCTGGCGACGCTGCGGCTTTCGGGAATCTATTTTGTCGTCTTTACGCTCGGACTCGCGGAGTTGATCCGGCAGTTGGTCACCTGGTTTCAGACGAATTTCACCACCGGGGTCGGGCTCTACGTCTTCACCGACATCACCCAGCCGCAGATCTTTCGGCAGCTCTTGGTGCTATGCGCGGCGATCTATCTGGTCGGCTGGCTGATCAACCGCTCCCGGCTCGGCTTCGCCATGCGCATTATCGGCAATGACGAGCTTGTCGCCGCGCACTGTGGCATCGACAACGCCCGCGCCAAGATCATTCTTTTCATGATCAGCGGCGCCTTCATGGCGACGGTGGGCGCGGTCATGGCGCCGCGGTGGGTTTACATAGAGCCCGCCATCGCCTTCAACCCGTTGATTTCCTTCCAGGTCGTCATCATGGCGCTACTGGGCGGCACGCGGCGGCTTTGGGGTCCGCTCGTGGGGGTCATCCCCTTCACATTCCTGTTCGAGGCGATCTCCGCCGAGTTCCCCAATCACACGAGCCTCCTGATCGGCCTCGCCTTTCTTCTGATCGTCTACCTCATACCGAACGGCGTCACGGGTCTCATCGAGACGCTTTGGGCGCGCGGCAGACGTTTGGGGCGGGCGGAAGAATGAGCCATCTCGCACTGCTCGAAGTCGATCGAATCGAGAAGTCGTTTGGCGGGCTTCGCGCGGTCGACGGACTGACTTTCGGCGTTTCCAGCGGCGAGATCCTCGGCCTGATCGGGCCGAACGGTTCGGGGAAAACGACTGCGCTCAACCTGATCTCGGGCGCCTTGAAGCCGACGGGAGGATCGGTCCGGCTCGGCGGTCATGAGATTGCCGGTCGCCCCGCGCACGAGATCGCCCATTTCGGCATCACGCGAACGTTTCAGCTCGTTCGCTGCCTTCAATCCCTGACCGCGATGGAAAACATCATCGCCGGCCTCGCGTTCGGACCCAATCAACTTTGGGGTACGGAAGCTCACGCCAGGGCCGAGCTCCTCCTGGAGCTGGTCGGTCTCGGCGGGCGCGGAGCCGAGATGCCGTCGCGGATGACCTACATCGATCAAAAACGGATCGAGCTGGGTCGGGCGCTGGCGCGCGACCCCAAGGTCCTGCTTCTCGATGAATTTCTCGCAGGTCTCAACCCAACGGAGCTCCAGCTCGGCGTCGATCTGATCAGCGAGCTCCGCAACGAAGGCCGGACGATCATCCTCGTCGAACATGTGATGGAAGCCATCCGCTCGCTTTGCGACCACTGCGTGGCGATGAACGCGGGCGCGAAAATTGCTGAAGGCACGCCGGACGATGTGCTCGGCCATCCGGAGGTCATTCAAGCCTATCTCGGGGAATCCGATGCTTGAGGTCGCGGGCCTCTCGGTATTCTACGGCCGGCATCGGGCGTTGGAGAACGTGGGACTGTCCACGAGGCCCGGCGAGATCGCCGTCATCCTCGGCGCCAACGGCGCCGGCAAGACGACCCTCCTCAAGGCCCTGGCCGGGCTGGTTCCCGTCGAGGACGGCGCGGAGATTTCGATCGACGGGATATCGCTGACACGGATGAAGGCGCACCAGATCGTCGAAATGGGCGTCGCACTCGTACCGGAAGGCCGCGGCATCTTCGCCGATCTCACCGTAGAGGAGAACCTGTCGCTGGGAGCGTTTGCGAAACGGGCTCGCGACCGGGAAAAGGAGAACCTCGGGCGAGTCCATTCGTTGTTCCCGCGCCTCGCGGAGCGCCGGACCCAGGCCGCTCGGACGATGAGCGGTGGAGAGCAGCAGATGGTCGCCATTGGTCGCGCTATGATGTCGGCTCCCGCGATCCTGATGCTCGATGAGCCGTCTCTCGGTCTGTCCCCGCTTCTGTGCACCGAGCTGTTCAAGACGCTCCGTGAGGTCAGGGCATCCGACATGGGCATCCTTCTCGTCGAGCAGAACGCCAGGCAGAGCCTGAGAATAGCCGACCGCGGCTACCTCCTCGAGAGCGGCCGTATCGTCGGCGAAGGCGATGCGACCGACCTGCGGAACGATCCGGAAGTCCGCAAGGCCTATCTCGGCGCGGGCGGATGAAAGAGTCCGCACGGCGCAGCTGTGGCCGGATCAGGCCAGACGGTGCGCCGTCCTTGAACGGCAGGCGTTCTGGTAGGCGCGATTCCACTGGAAAGGAACCCGGACGATACGCATGTCCGGCACGACGGTCGTTTGGCATGCGCGCTCGGACACGACTTGATTGCTTCCCGGCACTCTGAAGACGACGGCGCATTCGCCGCATACGCCTACCCGGCAGCCGCATCCGCGCAAGTACTCGTGGCCCGCGAGAACGAGCGCGTCGAGGATCGTGACCGAGGAAGGCACCTCGTGCTCCTCGCCATGGACGTAAATTCGCCGTTTGTCCCGTTTGCCGCCTTCGTCTCTACGGCTCGGTCGGTCCATCTCACGCTGTTTCGTTGCCGGATAGCCTTGCCCATCGGTTAGTGCGGGTCGAACACGGGAACGTCCGATCCGCTCTTGGCTCCGGTCTCGGCAGCGGGCGTTGCATAGTTCAGGAAACTCTCCGGCAACGCGGAGCCCCAGTATACCCCGGTGCCCCGAGCCTCCTCGTCCCAGATTATTGGTTCGAAATCTGGATCAAAGACGAACAGACCACCGGTATAGAGTTCGATCCGGTTGCCTCCCGGCTCGTAGGAGTAGATGTAGAATGCCTGGGAATTGTTGTGCTTCGAGGGTCCCGCCTCGATGAAGATGCCGTTCTCCATGAACAGATCGGCGGCGCGAAGAACATCCTGCTGGTTGTCGACCCACAGTGCGAAGTGATGGAGCCGCCCGCTCATCCCTTTGACATCGACGACATAGGCGATCTCGTGATGTATCGCGTTCGTGCTCATCCAGGAACCGATCTCGACGGTGCCGCCCTCGAAGATAACCTGCTCGCGCACTTTCAGCCCCAGGATCCGCTGCGCAAACTCACGGTTGCCCGGGACGTCCTTGCATAGCACGGCAAGATGGTCGATCCGTCTGACGCCAATCCCGCGCGTAGGAAGCTTCATCGGCTGGTTCTTCAAAGCCGATCGCAAATGCTCGGGTGCGGCGTATTTTTCCTGGTCGTAGTAGATCTCCATCGCGTGTCCGTCCGGATCCCGGAAGCGATACGTCCGGCCTTTGGCATAATCGCCATCGGACCATCCGACACCCAGACCCGCCTTGTCGATCGCCTGGGCGCGACGATCGAGGGCTTGCGGGCTCACGGCACGCCAAGCGATCAGGGCCACACCGGGTTCCTTGGATTCGGTGAGCTTCAGCGTGAACGTTGCATAGTCGCCATAGCCGCGAAGATAGGCCGACTGCCCTTCGCTGTGCACCGCTTCCATCCCCAGAAGCTCGGTGAAGTACCACTGGCTTTCGCTCGGCTTCGGCGTCAACAACTCGACGTAGCCAAGGTGCGCGACGTCCTGGATCGGCTCGTCATTTCCGGCCATGACAGATTCCTCCCACTGCATCCTCGTGCCCTGTTATGGGTCTTCAACCGTCCGGCTGCTCCCCGTCGGTGTCGTTGACACAGGTCAATCGGCTTCGGCGGGCAGGCGTCAATACTCCGAGCCGGGCCGCCGGCTCGAATCACGCCAAACACGGACGAGAGACCAGGGTCATGCCCACTCAGAATGAATACGAGGAGATTTACAAGGAGCTCATAGGCTTCACGCCGCCCCGCATCCGGCACCGTCTCCGCCTTGGGCTCGAGGTGGATCCCGAGCTTCTGGATCAGGTAGAGAAGCTTCGGACAAACGCCATGTACCCGAAATGCATGGACGTCAAGACCGCGCAGCTCATCCTGTTCGGCGTTCTCGTGTCGCACGTGGCGCCGGCCTCCGAGTTTCACGCCCGAGCGGCCAGACGCGCCGGGGCGACAAAAGAAGAGCTCCACGCCACCGCGGCGCTCGCCTTCCTGTTCCGAGGCCTACCCGCGTTCAACCTCGCCGCCGAGGTCATCAATAAGGTTTTCGACGAGGACAAAGCCGAGATGTCCAACTAGATCCGATGCGGCGCGGCCGGAAACCACAGGCAGGCATTGAATGAGGTGAAGCTCCCACGCGGCGAGCACATAGCTATTCCAGATAGCGCCGCCGCAGCTCCCAGAGCTTTTCCCCGATCAAGCAGTCCATCCGCGGCGCGGGCTCGCCGGCGCTCGCCGGGATAAGGTGCGGCGCGCGGCCCGCGATCTCGAGCACCAGCTTGCGGCGAATCGCAGTCGCCAGTTCGGTGCGATCCGCCACGGGCACGGTGAAGGCACCCGGGCCGCCGATCACGCAGTCCTCGAAGTACATATCGAGGTGATCGATATCAAAGAATCCGGCGCGCTGGCGGGGCTTGATCAGGATGGGCAGACCATTAATGACGATGCCGGCGGCTACGGCCGCGTCGCGCGCGCTCGCTACGGGGACGCCGGCATTGTTCGGCCCATCCCCCGACACATCGATCACGCGGCGGAGCCCTTCATAGCCGTTCCCCTCGAGCAGACGGGTCGCGAACGACACCGCGCCTGAGATCGAGGTGCGCCGCAACCGCCCGAGAGGCGGCGCCTCCAGCCGCCTGGCGAAGAGCTCGGCCTTGGCCGGGCTGTCGACCACGGTCCACGGCACGACCACTTTCTGCAGCTCCGCGCCCGCCCACTCGACATAGGTCACGGCGATCCGGCCATAAATGCCTGACACAATCGCGTCGAGCACCTCGCGGTGCCGGAACGCGGCAATGTAGCCCTCCCGCTGGAGGCGCTGCTCATCGACGTCCATGGACCGGGATACGTCCACGGCGAGCACGAGCTCGACATCGACGGGCGTCGCATCGGCGCCGGCGAACGTCCCTCCACCCAGCACGAGCAGTACTGCCACGCTCAGCGTCGTCAGGCGGCCACTCGACAGACAGACCATCCGTAGAAGCTCCGAGACCCGGAAGTAACCAAACAGTGCCGCAGCAACTACTGCCGCGCTACCCCCTGGAGCTGCTGCAAGGAGAAAACGTCGCTGTCGGGAGTAGTTATCGTGATTGAGCGGCGGCGCTGACGTGCGGTTCAATCGACCTGCGGAATTTTGGTAGCATCCGCCGAGTTGAAAAGGAGGTGGGATCATGGGCAGAAGGCTGCCATTCGTTGCCATTCTGGCGCTCGGCGCCGGGGCTTTCGGAGCGCCGGCTCTGTCGGCGGGCACCGTCGCGATCCAGGAGTGGGCGGTTCCCTATGAGCGCTCCCGGCCCCGCGACCCTTATGTGGAGAGCGCGGACTCGGTCTGGTTCGTCGGTCAACGCGGCGACTATCTGGCCCGCTTCGACGTCGCCTCTGGTGCGTTCGAGAAAGTCGATCTGGAAAGCGGCGCGGGTCCCCACAACTTGATTGTCGATGCCGAGGGTGTCGTGTGGTTCGCGGGGAACCGCAAAGGCTATATTGGCCGCTACGAGCCCGGCACCGGCGAGATCGAAAGGATCACGATGCCCGATGGCGCGGCCCGCGATCCCCATACGCTCGTATTCGGCCGCGACGGCGAGATCTGGTTCACCGTCCAGGGCGGCAACTTCGTCGGCAGGCTGACGGTCGCGGACCGGCGCGTCGATCTCATTCCCGCGCCGACGGCACGCGCCCGCCCATACGGCATCGCGGTTGCGCCCGACGGCGTGCCTTGGATCGCGCTTTTTGGCACCAACAAGCTTGCGTCGGTCGATCCCGAGACCCTCCTGCTAACCGAATATCCGCTGCCGCGGGATGGCGCCCGGCCGCGTCGGCTCGCCGTCGCCTCCGATGGGCGGGTCTGGTACGTGGATTACGCCCAGGGCTATCTCGGCGCCTTCGATCCCGCCTCGGGGTCGTTCAGCGAATGGCCCATGCCCTCCGGTCCGGGCGCGCGGCCCTATGGCATGGCAATCGACTCCGCCGATCGGATCTGGTTCGTGGAGACGGGGCCAAATCCGAATATGTTTGTCGGCTTCGATCCCGCGCAGGAGAGTTTCTTCAGCGCGACGGCCATTGCCTCCGGCGGCGGCACGGTGCGCCACATGGTCTACCACGCGCCCACGGGTACGGTCTGGTTCGGCACGGACACGAACACGCTTGGTCGCGCCCAGGTGCAATGAACCGGCCCATGAAGGGACGCGCTGCCGCCGTCATCGCCACGGCGCGGGTGTGGCCGGATCACTCGTCGGCGGAGAAGAGCGGCGAGCCGGTCTTGAAGTTGCTCCACGCGAACCAATAGGCGACGTGACCGGGCAGGCGCTCGAGGACGGTCCCGTCCCGGGCCGCAAGCGCGTCTTCCCGCACCTGCCACTCCTGCCCGTCCGAGCGCAGCCGGTCGAGTCCATCGGCCGGCGCGAAATCGCGGCCATCGGCGCGGTAGGCGCGCACGGTCCTGGTCCGCGCGTCTCCGACAAGAACCACGTCCAGTCCCGCCACCTCGTCGTTGATCACCTGGCCGCCCTCGAAGGCGGTGAGCGGCCAGGCCTTCTCGTGACCCTCGAGGCGCAGCGCAAAGACGAAATCCTTGGGCGCGAGGTTCGGCTCGGGGACGAGCGCCGGGAACATGAGGTTGTCGCTCGCGAAGTACTCCCCATAGGGCCGGCCGGGTCTGTAGTCCCGCTTGTAACCGGTGTTGATCGTAAGCACCTTCGTTGCCCGGTGCCGTTTCAGCCAGTCGCCCCAGGTCGTGATGAGCACGGGCCGGGCCTTGAGCTCGATGCCGGATCCCGTCAGCTTCCCAACCACCGGCCGGCCCGTGAACTGGTTCCATAGCGAGTGGGTCGCGGTGTCGTACATCAGCTTGTTGGAGCGGTAGAGGAAGCCGGACGAGCCGAAAACCAGCGGTACGGGCCAGTCCTCGATGGTGGTCTCGTAAAGGATCCCCGAGCCGCACAGCGTGCAATAGGCGAGGGACAACGGCACGCCGCCGACCACGTCGTTGAACATCTCGTGCCAATCCATGATGCGCAGCGGATAGGCGCGGGCATCGCCGTTGATCTCGACGCCGAACACGAGCTCGTCCTCCCCGAGGTAGGTCGCCTCCTCGGGCGTCGTGAAACGTGGGTTGGTGAGCGCCGGAATGCCGTCCTTGACGACGCCGCCCCAGGTGATCTCCTCGAGCCTGATCTCGTGCGGCACGCCCGGCCACAGAAACACCCGGAAATTTGGATCGACGCTCGCCATCACGTCGGCCTTGAACCCGTCGAATCCTTCATGTGGCTCGATCTCGGGGTGCGCTTCCTGCCACAGCATCCAGGCCGTCCAGTCGCCGCCCATGGTCTCGCCGGTAAGCGCGTCAAGGGTCGCGCCGATCGTCGCGCCG
Organism: Alphaproteobacteria bacterium; assembly: GCA_046759605.1. GTDB lineage: Bacteria > Pseudomonadota > Alphaproteobacteria > UBA6615 > UBA6615 > JBHICL01. The sequence goes on from JBHICL010000012.1 coordinate 16,121, forward strand.
TCGCTGCGGAGGAAGCGGAGGGACTGAATGAGACCCGGGACGACATCCAGCTCGCCGCGCTGCTCCAACGCCGCCAGCGCCTCGCCTCGCTTCGCCAGGTCGGCGGAGAAAACGTCCCGCACCAGCCGGTCCACGGATCCCCGCGCCGGCGCGACCTGAATCAACTCCTGAGCGACGCTCGAGAGCGAGAAGAGCCCGAGAGACGCCGCCAGGAGCGCTGGAGCCATCCTTCGCATGGTCGTGTCCTCCACCCACGTGGCCGGGGCAAGCATCGGCTAGCGCCCCTCGCAAGATACGGATCGCGCAGGACGGAGGACAGACCGGATAAATCACGATGCCGTTAGCTGAGCCGTTCGGCCGGTTCGACGCGCCGCATTCGCATCCGCCTTGACAAAAAGCAAGGTCGCGCGCAGGATGTTCGTATTACGAACAAAAGTTCGCATATCGAACAGAACAAACCCGCCAGAGCATCCAGTGGCCCGGATCACAACCCTCAGGGACGCGGTCGCCGAGCTGGTCCACGATGGCGACACGGTCGCCATGGAGGGGTTCACCCACCTCATTCCCCACGCCGCGGGGCATGAGGTGATCCGCCAAGCCAAGCGCGACCTCACCGTCATCCGAATGACGCCGGATCTCATCTACGACCAGCTGATCGGCATGGGCTGCGTCGCCGGGCTGGTCTTCTCGTGGGGGGGCAATCCGGGGGTCGGTTCCCTTCACCGTTTCAGGGACGCGGTGGAGCACGGATGGCCGCGCCCGCTTGCGCTCGAGGAACGCAGCCACGCCGACATGGCCAACGCCTACGTTGCCGGCGCGAGCAACCTGCCATTTGCCATCATGCGCGGCTACGTCGGCACCGACCTGCCCAGGCACAATCCACATATCAGGTTCATCACGTGCCCCTTCACCGGGGAGGAGTTGGCGGCGACGCCGGCGATCCGTCCGGACGTGGCGATCGTCCATGCCCAGCAGGCCGACCGCCGGGGCAACGTGCTCGTGTGGGGCATCGTCGGCGTGCAGAAGGAAGCCGTCCTGGCCGCGCGACGCGCGATCGTGACGGTGGAGGAGATCGTGGACGAGCTGGATGCCGCCTCCAACGCGGTGATCCTGCCGCACTGGGTCGTCTCGGCCGTCTGCGAGGTGCCTGGGGGCGCGCATCCTTCCTATGCCCAAGGCTATTACGGCCGTGACAACGCGTTCTACAAGGCATGGGACCCGATCTCGCGCGACCGCGACCCGTTCACCCAGTGGATGACGCGGCACGTCCTGGACACGGCCGACTTCGGCGAGTATCGGCGCAGCCTGAGCGACGCGCCCATGGATGAGGCCGCCCATGGCTGAGTTCACGTCCGCCGAGATGATGACCGTCGCGGCGGCACGGCTGCTCCGGAACGGCGCCGTGTGCTTCGTCGGTATCGGCCTGCCCGGCGCCGCGGCCAACCTTGCCCGCGCGACCCATGCCCCGGACGTGGTGCTGATCTACGAATCCGGGACCATCGGCACCAAGCCCCGCGTTCTGCCGCTGTCGATTGGCGATGGCGAGCTGGCCGAGACCGCGGACACGGTGGTGTCCGTCCCCGAGATCTTCCGCTACTGGTTGCAGGGCGGCCGCATCGACGTGGGCTTCCTCGGCGCCGCGCAGATCGACCGGTTCGGCAACATCAACACAACGGTGATCGGCCCTTACGCCGAGCCCAGGGTGCGTCTCCCCGGAGCGGGCGGCGCGCCGGAGATCGCGGCCTCCGCGGGCGAGGTCCTGATCATCCTCACGCACTCGAAGCGCGCCTTCGTCGAGAAGCTCGACTTCGTCACCTCCGCGGGTTTTCTCGACGGCCGCGGCGCGCGCGAGAAGGCGGGCCTCACGGGCCGCGGTCCGAGCGCCATCGTGACCGACCTCGGCATTCTCGCCCCGGACCCGGAGACGAAGGAATTCGTGCTCACGAGCGTGCATCCGGGCGCCACGGTGGAAGCGGTGGTGGCGCGCACGGGCTGGCCGCTCGGGCTGGCGGCGAACGTCGAGGCGACGCCGCCGCCTACGGGACCGGAGCTCGCCGCACTGCGCGACATCAACGAGCGCACGGCACGGGCGCACGCCGGCGGCTGATGCGGCTATGATGGAGCCACGCGACCAAACCCCCACCGGAGGCGCGGCCGTGGAAGATAACGTCCTCGACTTCGTCTATGACGCGCTGCCGGGCCGGGTGATCTTCGGGGTCGGCAGCCTGGAACGGCTGCCGGAAGAAGTGGCACGGCTGGGCGCGGAGAAGGCGCTGGTCCTGTCGACGCCGCCACAGCGGGAGCAGGCGGAGGACGTGGCCCGGCGCCTCGGCTCCCGGGTCGCCGGCATCTACGACCGGGCAGTGATGCACGTGCCGATCGAGACCGCCGAGGCGGCGCGAGAGGAGGCGCGGCGCCTGGGCGCGGATGTCTGCGTCGCCGTGGGCGGGGGTTCCACCATCGGTCTGGGCAAGGCCATCGCGCTTGCCTTCGACCTGCCGATCATCGCCGTGCCCACCACCTACGCCGGCTCCGAGATGACGCCGCTGTGGGGCCTCACCGAGGGCGGGGTGAAGAAAACCGGCCGCGATCCCCGGGTGTTGCCGAAGGCGGTCATCTACGACCCGACCCTCACGCTCACTCTGCCGATACACATTGCCGGCCCCAGCGGCATGAACGCGATCGCACACTGCGTCGAGGCGCTCTATTCGGAGACGGCAAACCCGGTCTCCTCCCTCATGGCGGCCGAGGGCATCCGGGCGTTGGCCGAGAGCCTGCCGACGGTGGTCATCCGGCCCGGCGAGCTGGAAGCGCGCGCACAAGCGCTCTACGGCGCCTGGCTCGCCGGCGCGTCGCTCGCGGTGGTGGGCATGGCGCTGCACCACAAGCTGTGCCACACGCTGGGGGGCAGCTTCGATCTGCCCCACGCGGAAACCCATACCATCGTTCTTCCCCATGCCGCGGCCTACAACCGTGAGGCGGCCGCGCAAGCGATGGCGCGGGTCGCCGAATCCCTGGGTAGCGACGATGCGCCCGGCGGGCTCTACGATCTGGCCGAGCGCCTGGGCGCCAGGCTGGCGCTCAAGGACATCGGCATGCGCGAGGAGGACCTGGACAGGGCCGCCGACCTCGCAACCCGGAACCCCTACTACAACCCGAGGCCCGTCACCCGCGACGGCGTGCGAGCGTTGTTGGACGACGCCTACCACGGCCGCCGGCCGGCTCCCGGGGCGCGATGACTGAAAACGGAAGCGCGTGGCAATGACCGAAGCTTTCATCTGTGATGCCGTGAGGACGCCCATCGGACGCTATGCCGGCGCTCTTGCCGCGGTGCGTCCCGACGATCTGGGCGCCGTGCCGATCAAGGCGCTGATGAAGCGCAATCCGCGCGTGGACTGGGAGGAGCTCGACGACGTGGTCCTCGGCTGCGCCAACCAGGCCGGCGAGGACAACCGCAACGTCGCCCGCATGTCGCTCCTCCTGGCCGAGTTGCCCGTCTCGGTGCCGGGCTCCACGGTCAACAGGCTTTGCGGCTCCGGGATGGACGCCATCGGCGCGGCCGCGCGGGCCATCAAGGCCGACGAGGCGGACCTGATGATCGCCGGCGGCGTCGAGAGCATGTCGCGTGCCCCCTTCGTCGTGCCGAAGGCGGAGACCGCTTTCAGCCGCGGCGCGTCCATCGAGGACACCACCCTGGGCTGGCGGCTGGTGAACCCGCTCATGAAGAAGATGCACGGGATCGATTCCATGCCGGAAACGGCGGAGAACGTGGCCGAGGCGTTCCAGGTCAGCCGCGCCGATCAGGATGCCTACGCCTTCCGCTCGCAAGAGCGCGCCGGCCGGGCGGTGGCAAGCGGCCGGCTGGCGAAGGAGATCGTGCCGGTGGAGGTGCCGAAACGGCGCGGCGATCCGGTCGTCGTCGACAAGGACGAGCACCCGAGGCCGGACACCACCCTCGAGCGGTTATCGGCGCTGCCCACGCCGTTTCGCGAAGG